>DASWJF010000109.1:0-2861 GCA_036397275.1 Actinomycetota bacterium | reverse complement strand
GTGCGGCTGGCGCTGGCGGATGCCTCTTTGCCGAAGTGGGGCCACGACGCGAAGGACATGGAGACCGCGGTCATCGCCGCCGGCGGCTCGCTTTCCGGGGTGACGTTCGACACCATGCTCGCCGGGTACCTCCTGGACCCTTCGGCCGCCAACTTCGCGCTGGCGCCTCTGTGCCAGCAGTACCTGGGGTCCGACCTCCTCGGGCCGGTGGGTGAGGAGGCCGATGGGCAGCTCTTCACCGAGTCGTGGCGGGCCGTGGCGGCCGAGGCCGCCGCCGTGGCGCTCCTCGCACCGGCCATGGCGGAGCGGATCGAACGGGCGGGAGTGCAGCGCTTGCTCGACGAGGTGGAGCTCCCGCTGTCGTCGATCCTGGCCCGGATGCAGGCCCGCGGCGTGGCCCTGGACGCCGGGTACCTGGAGAAGATGGCCGGGAGCGTCCGCGACCAGATGGCCACGCTGAAGGCCGAGATCTACCGCCACGCGGGCGAGGAGTTCAACCTGAACTCACCGCCCCAGCTCCGCACCATCCTGTACGAGAAGCTCCGGCTGTCCCCGGGGAAGCGGACGCCGAAGGGGCAGCACTCGACCGACGCGTCGGTCCTGGAGAAGCTCCGGGACCAGCACCCCATCGTGGACGCGCTGCTCCAGTGGCGGGAGCTGGACAAGCTGAACTCCACGTACCTCGAGGCCCTGCCCCGGCAGGTGGATCCGGCCGACGGGAGGCTGCACACCACGTTCAACCAGACCGGAGCCACCACCGGGCGGCTGTCCTCGTCCAACCCGAACCTTCAGAACATCCCGGTCCGGGGGGAGTTGGGCCGCCGGATCCGCCGGGCGTTCATCCCAGGGTCGAAGGACCAGCTCCTGGTGGTCGCCGACTACTCCCAGATCGAGCTCCGGATCCTGGCCCATCTGTCGGGCGACGAGGGGCTGAAGGCCGCGTTCGCGTCGGGGGCCGACGTCCACACCGCCACGGCGGCCCGGGTCTTCGGCCTGCCGGAGGACCGGGTCGACCCCGAGCTCCGGCGCCGGGCCAAGATGGTCAACTACGGGCTCGCCTACGGCATGGAGGCGTTCGGCCTAGCCCAACGCCTGGACATCGCCACCGACGAGGCCCGGGAGATCATGGACGCATACTTCGACAACTTCCCTCGGATCCGGGAGTACCTGGACCGCCAGGTGGCCCGGGCCGCCGCGGAGGGCTTCACCGAGACGATCCTCGGGCGGCGCCGGTACATCCCCGAGCTCCAGGCGGCCAACCCCCGGGTCCGGGACATGGGCCGCCGGATGGCCCTGAACGCCCCCATCCAGGGAAGCGCGGCGGACGTGTTCAAGCTGGGGATGATCGAGGTGGACTCGGCCCTCCGCGGCTCTCTTCTCGACTGCCGCATGCTGCTCACCGTCCACGACGAGCTGGTGTTCGAGGTCGCCTCGCCGCAGGTGGAGGAGGCCGCCGCGCTCGTCAAGGGCGAGATGGAGTCGGCCCACGAGCTCTCGGTGCCGCTCCGGGCGGACGTGGGATGGGGCTCGAACTGGGCCGAGGCCGCCCCGGCCGGCCACTGACCGTTTGGCCTGACCTGCGCGTTGGGCCGTTGACGTGCCATTTCCCGCCCGTCTACCATTCCCGGGCCGCGAGGCGCACCCGCACCACCGCCATTCCCACCCGGAGTCGGTGCCCGCCTTGCGCGGAAGGAGAGGGTTCACATCGACACGAGCGAGATCAAGGCCGGGCCCGAGCCCGACCTGACGCCGGAGCAGCTGGTGGAGGCGATCGAGGCCAGCCTCCGGGACTTTAAGGACGGCGACATCGTCGAAGGCACAATCGTCAAGATCGACCGCGACGAGGTGCTCCTGGACATCGGCTACAAGTCCGAAGGGGTCATCCCGGCCAAAGAGCTGTCGATCCGCCACGACGTCGACCCGAACGAGGTCGTGCACGTCGGCGACCAGATCGAGGCCCTCGTCCTCCAGAAGGAGGACAAGGAGGGCCGTCTGATCCTGTCCAAGAAGCGGGCCCAGTACGAGCGGGCATGGGGCCGGATCGAGGAGGTCATGCAATCCGGCAGCACGATCAGAGGCCCGGTCATCGAGGTGGTCAAGGGCGGCCTGATCGTGGACATCGGCCTGCGCGGCTTCCTGCCGGCGTCGTTGGTGGACCTCCGACGGGTCAGGGACCTCCATCCGTACGTGGGCCAGGAGATCGAGGCCAAGATCATCGAGCTCGACCGGAACCGCAACAACGTCGTTCTGTCGCGCCGGGCGTTCCTTGAGGAGTCTCAGAGCGAGGGCCGCAAGAAGTTCCTGGAGTCGCTACAGAAGGGCGAGCGCCGCAAAGGCACCGTGTCTTCGATCGTCAACTTCGGCGCGTTCATCGACCTCGGCGGCGTGGACGGGTTGGTCCACGTGTCCGAGCTCTCGTGGAAGCACGTGGACCACCCAAGCGAGGTGGTCCAGGTGGGCCAGGAGGTCGAGGTCGATGTCCTCGACGTGGACCTGGAGCGAGAGCGCGTGTCGCTCTCGCTCAAGGCCACCCAGGAGGATCCGTGGAAGGAGTTCGAGCGGAAGTACCAGGCCGGCGAGATCATCGAGGGCCAGGTCACCAAGCTCGTCCCGTTCGGCGCGTTCGTTCGGGTAGCCCAGGGCATCGAGGGCCTCGTGCACATCTCCGAGCTGTCCGAGCAACATGTGGAGTCCCCCGAGGCCGTGTTGTCGGTGGGCGACCAGGTCCGGGTGAAGGTCATCGAGGTCGACGTGAGCCGCCGCCGCATCAGCCTGTCGATGCGTCAGGTGGGCGAGGCAATGCCCGCGGTCACGGAGACGGAGATCGAGGCCGAGGAGGAGGAGGAGGCAGAGGCAGAGGC
>DASWJF010000108.1:0-3716 GCA_036397275.1 Actinomycetota bacterium | reverse complement strand
GCCGGGCCCGTCCGGGGAATCGCGGTGCATGTGCCGCTACGTCCTCTTGGCCAACCGCTTTCTGGTCACGCGCGTCGCGGCCTTCTTCGCACTCTTCGTGGCCTTCTTGGCCGCTGGCTTCCTGGGGGAGACCTTCTTCCTCGCCACCCGATTCACCTCCTCCCACAGAGATTCATCAGAGCTTCATCGGCATCAGATGGCCCCATCCTGAAGCCTGCTCAGCTGGAAAGGGGTGTCGCCCATCACCGACCCGGGGGTGACGTCGGTCACACCGAATGATGTGACGCCCGTCACATGGGGGGACGGGGGTCACATTGGCATCGATCAGTCGAGCTCGGGGAGGTCCAGGGGATCGGGGCGAGGCGTGCACGCGCCGCAGTAGAGGGCATCCTCGACGACCAGCGCCCTCATGACGTCGCCCCCGCGATACAGCTCGAGCACGTAGGGGAGGGTCTCGACATGGTCCTCGCAGATCCCACGGCCGCAGAACCGGCACGTGCCCACTGCGGTCCTGCGGCAGTGCCAGCAATCCATCGGCTCACTCCTCCCCTGGGCGGGCTAATGCTGCCACGTTCGCTCCGCTCCCGATGAGGGTTTCAGCGTCTCCTTACGAAACGCCCCCGCCATCAGCCCGTCGAAGCCGTCCCGATCCAGCCGGAACGCCCGGACCGGGGTCCTGGCCACCACGCTCGCCGTCCGCCGGACGTGCTTCAGGAGCGCGATCTCGCCGAAGTGCGCCCCTGGGCCGAGGGTCCGCACGAGCGTTCCGTCCTCGTGGACCTCGACCTGCCCTGAGCCGATCGCGTAGAAGGCGTCGGCGGCCTGGCCCTGCTCCACGATCGGCTCGCCGGGGGCCATGTTCACCCACCCACCGTGCTCCAGGACCTTGGACAGCTCGTCGGGCTCCAGTGCGGCGAAGGCCGGGAGGGCGCGGAGCTCGGTCACCGCCTCGAGCGTCGGGGCAAACTCCGGCACATGGACCATGTCGGCCAGCAGTCGCTCGAAAGTGCTCTTGTCGATCTCGAACAGCTGCGCGTCCTCGATCGCTTCGACCGTCGCCGAGCGGGGCGCCGCCTCCGTCAGCGCGAGCTCGCCGAAGGACTCGCCGGGCCCCAGGACCCGCAGTACCCGCCGGTCCCCGGTCTGTCGATCCTCCTCCACCACCTGGAGCCTTCCCCGGCGGACGACGTAGAAGGCCTGGGCCCGGTCTCCCTGGCGGACCACGGGCTTTCCCGCCGGGAAGGTCCGCAGGCGGACCCGCCCGGCGAGGTCGGAGAGCACGTCCTCCGGCAGGTCCTCCAGGATCGGCAGCCGGTCGATAAGGGTGGCGGCCTCGACCCTCCATGACGTCTCCAGGCGGAACCGGACCTGCTCCCACACCGCGCGCAGCTTCCGAAGCAGCGCACGCACCAGCTCGATCAGGCCCCGCAGGAGGGGACCGGTCACGAAGGCGGCGAGGGCGAGCAGCAGGACACGGCCCACCACCCCGCCGTTCCACAGCTTGGTTACGAGGCTGCCGAAGATCTCCCGCCAGAAGTAGAAGGAGGTGGCGAAGGCGAAGATCGTGAACACCACACCGAGCGTCCCGTACAGGCCCAGGCCGATCTCCTGCTTGGAGAACCGTGCCCGGGCCCGGAGCTTCCTCCACAGGTCGTACCGGATGAACTGGAGCGACATCGGCCGAAGGTCGGGCACCTGGATCAGGTCCGACAGGATCCAGTATCCGTCGAGCTCGAGCAGCGGCACCAGATTCAGGAAGATCACGAAGTAGTTCAGGACGGCGAACTTGTAGAGGAGCGGCGCGACGACCGAACCGGGGAACGCCCACACGATGGCTGCCGCCGCGCCGGCGATGATGAGCTCGGCGTAGGGACCGGCGAACGACTGCACGATGCGCTGGCGCCGTTCCATCATCAGGCCGTCGGAGGAGTCGACGAAGAAGGCGGGGGCGCCGAAGTAGATCATGAAGCCGGCGCTCTTTACCCGCCGTCCGTAGTGCACGAGCACGGTGGCGTGGGCGAGCTCGTGCGTGAACGTGAGGGCGTAGTTCAGGACCAGGATGACGAGCGATGCGGCCGCCGCCGACTCGCCGCCGATGCCGAACCGCCCCGAGCGGTACACCGCGATGAACGCGAAGAACCCGACGATCGCGACCAGCCCCACCAACCAGGCCACGGACCGCTTGAAGAACCATCGCAACCCGTTCCGGTAGCACCAGGCCACCATCCGGTGGGCTCCGGACCAGTCCACCGACAGCGTCCGGACGAACTCGCGGGCCTTCCGCTGTCCCGTCGACCCCGGGTTCAGTGCCCGCCGGACGATCGCGTCGGAGTCGACGAACCGAGTCTCCAGGAAGTTGCCCACGCGCAACTGGCGCACGAGGTCGGCGACGCCCGAGAGCTCCAGGTCGCCCGACTCGCGGAACCGTTCGACCACGATCTCCCGCACGGTCCTCGAGCCGTCCATCAGCGACAGGATCTCGACCTCGCCGGGCTCGAGCCGGTAGTGCAGCAGGTCCCTGGGATTGGCCACGACCGCGTAGTCGTTGCCCCACCGAAGCGAGAACTGCTTCACCTCGACGTCAGGGGCGAGCTTGGGCCGGAACTCGGCGGGATCAACCTTCACCGCGAGGTTGTCCCACAGGCCGCCCTCGCCGTCCGAGGGCTGCGCGGCCACCCGGTCGGACAGGGTCCGCCACAGGCCGCTCGGCGATCGCCCGGCCGTCACGGGGCCGGGGCCTGGGCCCGGCGCTCCTCGTCCATCCGTCGCTGGATCGAGGAGTACACGGACAGGCGCGGCGGCGGCCGCCGCGACGACGCGAACAGGTTCCCCAGGAACGCTCCCCCGAGCAGCGCGACGCACACCGTGGCGATCACGGCCCCCCAGGACATGCCGCCGGATCCCTTTCCGGCCTGGAGGGTGCGGGTAACCGCGGCCGTCAGGCCGGCGTCGTCCGTGGCCCGGAGGCGGAATCGAGCATCCTCGGGGATGGCTCGGAGCAGCTTCGCCGTCGCGGTCAGGGAGAGGTTGGCCCCGCCGGTCGTCACCACGACATCGGCCCCGCTCACGCTGAAGTACGAACCGGAAACGGTGCCGCCGGTGCCTGCGAGCACATCCTCGGCCCCCACGGCCACCCGCAGGTCCTCGACGTCGTAGGCGAGGGTCTCGACCTCCCGCCCTCCCGTCACCAGGGTGGCGTCGAGGCGGTGGAGCCCCTGCCACCCGCCGACCTGGACAGCGTCGATCCGGATGGTCAGCCGGGCCCCGGCCGAGAGGCCGCCCGACACCGTCCCCGTGATCCTCGGTCCGTCGGCGGCCGCGCCGGCCTCCGCCCCCAGCCACAGAGCCAAGAGGAAGGCCGCGCCCACCAGGGCCGCTCGACCGGCCGATCTGCCATCCATGCCCACGCCGTGCCCATCATCGGCCCCGCTCCTGGGCGGGTGCAAGGCGCGACCTGTGATGTCCATCACCTGGCGGAGGTGTCAGACGGCAGCCGGCATCGGTGGCGGCCGTCACCGACCCAGGGGCAGGGGCGGCGTAGCGTGGCCTGCATCCGACACGCGGGAGGCGATAGAGATGCTGACCGGCGAGATGGCGAGGCTTCGCATCGACGACCGGATCCGCGAAGCCGACGCAGAGCGGCTGGCCCGATCCACTCGGGCGGGGCGGGCCGTGGAGGCCAGAAGCGGCGGCGTGCGGCGGTTCACCGCGGTGCT
>DASWJF010000107.1:0-2122 GCA_036397275.1 Actinomycetota bacterium | reverse complement strand
TCGCGCGCGTAGCGCCCCAGCGGCACGTCGCGCTCCTTGCCCCCCTTGCCCAGCACCCGGACGCTGCCGCCCTCGAGGTCGACGTCGTCCACGTCCAGCCCCGTCAGCTCGGACACCCGGAGCCCCGCCCCGTACAGGGTCTCCAGGACGGCTCGGTCCCGAAGGCCCGCGAGCGTGCCCTCGGCAGGAACGGCCAGGAGCCGCTTCACGTCCTCGACCGACAGCGGTCGGGGCAGGGCCCGAGGGAGCTTCGGTCGGATCACCCCCACCGTGGGGTCCCGGTCGGCCTGTCCCTCCCGCATCAGGAACCGGTGGAACGAGCGCACCGACGACAGCGCACGGACCACGGAGGTGGCACGGTACGGCTTCCCGTCGTCGTGGGTCGAGGCCGAGCGCTCGGCGACGAAGGCCGCCACCGCCCCCTCGTCCACCGCCCTCGCGTCGCGGATGCCCCGCGACCCCAGGAAGTCCTCGTACCCGGCGAGGTCCCTGCGGTACGCGGAGATCGTGTTGCCCGAGAGTCCGCGCTCGACGGAGAGGTGGTCGAGGAACCGCTCGATCTGGGACGCGATGACCCGAGTCATGTGCGGCCTCCCCTCCCCGCCGGTGTCAGGACATGCCGTCGATCAACGTGTCGAGGGCCACCGCAGGCAGGCCGTGGGCCTCGGCGACGCCGGGGTTCGTCACCTGGCCGGCGTAGACGTTCACGCCGTGGGCCAGCGCTGGGTCGCGCCGCACCGCCTCCTCCAGGCCGAGGCCGGCGATGGCCAGCGCGTGGGGCAGCGTGACGTTCCCGAGAGCATAGGTCGACGTGTTCGGGACAGCCCCCGGCATGTTCCCCACGCAGTAATGGACCACTCCGTGCTCCACGTAGGTGGGGTCCGAGTGGGTGGTCATGCGGGACGTCTCGATGCAGCCGCCCTGGTCGATCGAGATGTCGATGATGACGGACCCGGGCCGCATCGACGCCACCATCCCCTCGGTCACGAGGAGAGGGGCTCGCGCCCCGGGCACGAGGACCGTCCCGATCAGCACGTCCACCTCCTGCACTCGCTGCTCGAGCGTGAGCCGGTCGGACATGAGCGTCACGATCCGCCCCTTGTGGATCTGGTCGATGACCCGGAGCCGGTCCAGATTCTTGTCGACCACGAGAACCTCAGCTTCCATGCCGGCCGCGATCCCGGCCGCGTTCGATCCGGCCATCCCCGCGCCCAGGACCAGGACCCTGGCCGGCCGCACACCCGATACGCCGCCCATCAGGATCCCCCGGCCCCCGTGCTCCTTCTCGAGGAGGGACGCTCCGACGTGGGGAGCCATCCGCCCGGCGATCTCACTCATCGGCGCGAGGAGCGGAAGCCTGCCATCGGCGAGTTGCACGGTCTCGTAGGCGACCGCCGCGACCTTGCGCCGCATCAGGACCTCGGTGAGCTCCCGGCCCGCCGCCAGGTGGAGGTAGGTGAAGAGGACCTGCCCCTCCCGGAGGAGGTCGTACTCCGTCGGCTGGGGCTCCTTGACCTTGAGGATCAGGTCGGCCTCGCGCCAGACGTCCTCTGCGGCGGCCACGAACTGGGCTCCGGCCCGCTTGTAACGCTCCTCGGGAAGGCTGGACCCCGCGGCGGCTCCCTCCTCGATGAGCACCGTGTGCCCAGCATCCACCATCTCTCCGGCGCCTTCCGGCGTGAGCGCCACGCGGAACTCGTTGTCCTTGACCTCACGTGGGATCCCGACGATCACGCTTTGCTCCCTCCGGGCGGGGATGTGCCCAAGCCTACCCGACCGAAACCCGCGACACGGCCAAGCGCCGGGCTCAGGTGCCGGGGTGCTGGGCCGCGGCCAGGAGCAGCACCAGAGCGGTCTTCGCGTCGCGGACCCGCCCGGCCCGGGCCGCCTCGACCATCTCCTCGAAGGGCTTGCGCAGCAACTCGATCCCGGTCTCCGGGGTCCCCACCGGCTCGGCCTCGGTCCGAGCAAGGAACAGGTGGATGTACTCGTCGGTGAACCCGGCCGACGTGTAGATGCCCCCCACGAACTCGAGCGACGTGTGCCGGTAGCCGGTCTCCTCGAACAGCGCCCGCGCCGCGCAGGTGAGGGCGTCCTCGCCATGCACGTCGAGGAGGCCCGC
>DASWJF010000106.1:0-2632 GCA_036397275.1 Actinomycetota bacterium | reverse complement strand
GGCCTCGTTCGTCCGGGCGAACTCGGTGGCCCGGTGGGGCGGCATCAGGAACTCGGCGGCGAACTCCGCATCGCTCGCGTCGAGCACCGGAAACCCCGCCGGCAGCAACTCCCCGTCCACCCGGATGAACGGCACGTTCCCAGCGGACAGGTGGAGGTCGCTCGCCCCCCTCTCGACCGCGTAGCGGAGCAGGTCGGTTACGTCCATGCAGGGATCGGTCCTCGCTTCGAGGCGGCTCTGTATGGTTCTCGGGCTTTGGCCGTGCCTGCTTGAGCCCGTCGGCGCAGTGGCCTCAGGCGGGCGTCGTGGCGGCCGGCGTGGGCGTCGGGCTCGGTGCGGGCGTGGGGCTCGGCGAGGGCGAGGGGCTGGGGGTGAGCACGCCGAACTCCGCCTCCACGATGTGCCGGGTCACCGTGAGGGCACCGGTCTGGGGCGACTGCTCGATGAGGTCGTACGCGATCAGCCGGGGAGGGGTGCCCGCTTCGAAGTACAGGACCTCGGCGGAGAGCGGGATGCCCTCCTCGGTTTGGAACGTGGCGAAGTTCGAGCCCCCGGTCGTCCCTACCCGCAGGTACAACGTGCCGTTCACCACCGCCACGCCGTTCTCGTGGAAGTGCCCCGAGATCACCAGCGGCACGAGACCGGCCACGGTCTCGGCCATCCGGTCGTCGTGGACGGCCACCACGTCGACCGGCGGTTCGAGCTGCTCCACGTCGGCCAGGACCTCCTGCCCCTCCGCCCGCACCCGCTCGGCGAAGACGTCGTCGGCCAGGCGCTCTACGGTCGTGGGTCGGATGGGGCTCCCCAGCCCATAGATGTTCAGGCCGTCCTGCAGGGTGGTCGTGCCGTCCAGGACGACCGCGTTCGGGAGCCGGGCCATGGCGGCCTGGAACCCCCGCGAGTCGTGGTTGCCCCGGACCCACACGTACGGCCGGCCCAGCCGCGAGACGTTGCCGAGGATGAGGTTCTCCGGCTCGGTTCCGAAGGAGGTGGTATCGCCGGTGTCGATCACGAAGTCGACGTCGAAGCCCCCGGCGACCTGCTCGGCGAACGCGAAGCCAAGGGGGGCGAGGTGGATGTCCGAGACGTGGAGCACGCGGATCTCCCCGGCCCCGCCCACCGGGTTCGTCTGGATCGACGTGTAGGCCCGGATCGCCCCGTCCACCACCCGCTCGAGCTGCGCCCGGAACCGGTCGAACGTGGTCGCGGCGCTTCGGACCGGAGGGATGATGTCGGCGGCCAGCCGGAGCGACCCCGAGAACGTGGGCGAGGCGAGGGCGGCGTTGTCGTACGTGGCGAGCGCGAGGGCCTCCGCGCCCCCCACCACGATGATGGCGACGAGGACCGACGACGCCATCGGGACCCACCTCCTGCGGTAGACCAGGAGGGCGAGCACCAGGGCGCCCCCCGCGGCGACCGCGATGGTCCGCAGGGCGTGGAGGGCCACGGCGCGCGTGGCATCCGCTTGGACCCGTGCGACCAGCCCGTCGAGGCCGTCGCCGGCAAGCTCCCGGCTGAGGTCCGGGATCCGCACGTCGACCAGGGTGGCCTCCACGCGGAGGGGAGAGACGTGGGTGTCGGCCGTGAGGTGACCGAACGGCGGGAGCACGATGTCCGTGACGCCCCGGCCGAACCGGGTGTCCAGGCGGACCAGGAACGGCCCCATCCGCGCGGTGGAGGCGCCCCACAGAGCCATCCCGAGCCACGCGCCGGCCAGGCCGACCAGCGCGACCGGGAGCAGGAGCCGGGCGATCCGTCGCATCAGCGGGGACATCGGCGACACGCGTGCTCGACTGTACCGGCCGCGGCCGCTTGCTACAGTCGGCGGCGGTGCGATCCCCCACGTCTCGGAGCGTCGCCCTTGCGGGCTCGATCGTGTCCGTGGTGCTCGTCGCGACGGTTGGGGCGACGCCGGGATCTCCCTTCCAGCCGGTGATGCCGGCCGCGGCAGAGCCCTGGGGACCCTTCCGGTGGCTGGCCGGTCTGATGGGCATCGACGCCCTTGGCGACGGCGCGCTGGTGGCGGTGGCCGTCTTCGCGATGGCGTTCGCCGCGGTGGCGTTCCTGTTCGTCCTGCGGGAGGCGTGGCGGGGAACGGTCTCGCCGCAGCTGGTCATCGGACTCGCCGTCGCCTACCACATCGTCGTGCTGTTGCTCCCGCTGCTGTTCTCCCGCGACGTGTACTCGTACGCCTACTACGGGCGGATCGCGGGCGTCTACCACGCGAACCCCTACGTCGCAACGCCTTCGGACTATCCGAACGACGCGCTCTGGCTGTACGTGGGTCCGAGGTGGGTGGACACGCCCGCGGTCTACGGGCCGCTGTTCACGATGCTCTCGTCGCTAGTTGTGAGGGTCTTCGACAACGTGACCGCGCTGATCGTCGCGTTCCGGCTGATCGCCGCCGCCGCCAGCCTGGCCACCATCGCGATCGTGGCGAAGCTGGTCCGTGACGTGCGGCCGGGGCGGGTGGCGTTCGCCGTCGCGCTCATCGGGCTGAACCCGGTCGTGCTGTTCCAGTCGGTGGCGAGCGGCCACAACGACCTGCTGGTGGCGCTGTCGGTGGCCGGGGGAGTGGCGCTGGTGTTCGCCCGGCGGGACCTCCTGGCCACCGCCGTGCTGGCCCTCGGTG
>DASWJF010000105.1:0-7004 GCA_036397275.1 Actinomycetota bacterium | reverse complement strand
CGGGCCCCGGGGCGGCGATGGTCAGTCCATCGCGCCGGACGTCGCGAACCGTGACGCCGTCCCGGCCGGCCACCACGACCGCCGCGGGGTCCCCGGCGGCGAACGAGTACCGCCCCCACCGCTCGGACCGCTCCACGCTTTCCAGGAGGACGCCGGGACCGTCGCCCACCAGGGCCGGGAACACCCCGACCGGCGTGGACACGTCGGCGAGCAGCTCGGTCCACACCGGGACGAGGGGCCACTCCGAGGCGAGCTCGTCGAAGGCCTCCCGGCCGGGCCGCACCTGCACGTCCACCTCCTCGTTCCTGAAACACGAAGCCCCGGGCCTTCGCCCGGGGCCTGCGGTGGGTCCGTCCTCGGTTTCGGTCAGACGCGCGCCGGCTCCGGGCTTCTCGAGCCCAAGGGCAAGGACCACCAAGTCGCGGGGCGCGTCATCGTGGCCGTGATTGTGCGGGGCCGGACCGCGGAACGTCAATGGGGCGGGCGGGGGTCGTGGACGCCGCTCACCCTTTCGGATAGCGTCCATCGACCGCCCGATCGCCTCACCAGGGGGAGTGATGTTGCCCGTCCGCCGCCTCGGCATGCTCGTCGCGGTGATCCTGCTAGGCGTGCTCACGGTGGCGTCCCCCGCCGAGGCCGCAACCGCCGGTGCGCCGGTCTCGGCGCTGCACTTCGACGCCATCCCTCGGATCGGGGCGAACTGGCCCGGCGACCCCACCGGGGCGATGGGCGAGACCTCCTTCGTCACCGCGGTGAACACCTCGGTCGCCGTCTACGACCTGGCCGGCACCGCGGTGCTCGGGCCGATCTCGTTCGAGGGCTTCGGGTCCTTCCCTGCGGGCACTGACGTGTTCGACCCCAAGGTCGTCTACGACCAGTACGGCGGCGTGTTTGTGCTGGCTTTCGCGGCGGTGAACGACGGGCTGAAGAAGTCCTGGGTCGTGGTGGTGAGCATGCCCGGCGCGACGGCAGCGGACCAGACCACCTGGTGCACCCGCCAGATCCCGGCCGACCGGGTGAAGGGCGACGGGAGGCAGTGGGCCGACTATCCGGGGCTCGGCTACGACCTGGACCGGGTGGCCGTCACGACCAACCAGTTCAACTTCGGAGGAACGCAGGGCTACGCCTACGCCCAGATCCTTTCGTTCCCCAAGACCACCCTGTACGACTGCGCCCAGGTGGTCACCTTCGACGTCTTCGCCGGCGCGGCAACTCGGAACCCCGGCGGGACCAAGGCGTTCACGATCCAGCCGGCCACGAGCGTGGGCGCGAACCCCGCCGATCAGTACTTCCTCTCGTTCCAGAAGAACGTCGCGACCGACTCCGCAGTGATCGTGTGGCGGCTGCGAGAGACCGTGACCGGGCTGAAGCTGTCGAAGGCCAGTCTCGACGTGGCCAGGGTGTCGCTCTCGCCCTTCGGGACGCAGGGGGACGGCACCGGCAACTCGAGCACGTGGTGGGATCCCGGCGACCTCCGGCTGGTGAACGCGTTCTACGACGCCGACCTGAACCGGGTGTACGCGGCCCACACGATCTTCCGGGACTTGAAGCCGGACACGAACACGGGCGGCTATGGGGAGTCCGTCATCCGGTGGTACGAGGTGGCGCCGGCGTCGGTGCTCGCCTCTTCAACGGTCGCTCGGACCGGGGTCGTCGGCACGCCGGAGACGGACGCGGGCTGGCCGGTCGTCGGAACGGATGGATCGGGCAACCTGTTCGTCACGTACAGCCGGGCAAGCGGAGTCACCGGCGAGTACTTGTCGGCCTACGTGGCCGAGGTGGCGCCGGGCTCGACCACCGCGGAGATCGTGCTGCTCGCGGCGGGCACGGCTCGGATGGAGACAGGCAAGGGCCCGGAGCGGTGGGGGGACTACAACGGCATCTCCCGGAGCCCCCTGGACCCGGCCGTGATGGCGGTAGTCAACGAATACGCGAAGTCGGACGGGTCGGGACCGACGGCCGACTGGCAGCAGACCGTGGACCTGGTCCGCCACCTCTGAGACCGCGGGGACCTCCCCGTTCGTGAACCGGCGCCCGGTATCCTGAGTGCCCCATGAGGATGTCGGAGCTGTTCGCGCGCACCCTGCGCGAGGACCCGGCCGAGGCCGAAGCCCCCTCGCACAAGCTGCTGCTTCGTGCGGCGTTCATGCGCCAGCTCGTATCCGGCGTGTACACGTTCCTTCCGCTCGGCCTTCGGACGCTTCGCAAGGTCGAACGGATCGTGCGGGAGGAGATGGACCGGGCCGGGGCCCAGGAGATCCGGATGCCGGCCATCGTTCCCTCCGAACCGTGGCACGTCACCGGTCGGTGGGAGGCGTACGCCGCCGAGCAGCTCATGTTCATCCTGCACGACCGGGCCGGGCGGGAGCTCGGCCTGGGACCGACCCACGAGGAGGTCGTGACCCCGCTGGTCGGGAACGAGTACTCGTCCTACCGCGACCTGCCGGTCAACCTGTACCAGATCCAGTGGAAGTACCGGGACGAGGCCCGGCCCAGGTCCGGCCTGCTCCGGGCCCGGGAGTTCCTGATGAAGGACGCGTACTCGTTCGATCGCGACCTCGAGGGGCTGGGCGTGAGCTACCAGAAGATGGTCGACGCGTACAAGGCGAGCTTCGTCCGGTGCGGCCTCGACTTCATCGTCGTCGAGGCCGATCCCGGGCTGATCGGGGGCGACGAGAACCACGAGTTCATGGCTCCGGCGGAGGTCGGTGAGGACCTCTTCGTGGCGTGCAGCACCTGCGACTACGCGGCGAACCTGGAGGCGGCCACGGCCGCGCCCCCGAAGGACGCCCCGTTCGGGGACGACCCGCTCACCGAGGTCAACACGCCGGACGCGCCCGGCATCCGGGACGTCGTGGCCCTCCTCGATGTGCCGGCCGAGCGGATGTTGAAGACCATGGCCTACGAGATCGACGGCCGGCTCGTCGTGGTCCTGGTCCCCGGGGACCGCGAGGTGAAGGAGGGCAAGCTCCGCCGGGCCTTCGCCCCGGCGGAGGTTCGGATGCTCGAGGACGCCGACTTCGCGCGACACGGCCTGGCCAAGGGATACGTCGGTCCCCAGGGCCTCAGTGGAGCCACGATCGTCGCCGACCACCGGGTGCGCGGGCAACCCTCCTGGGTCACCGGCGCGAACAAGGTCGACCACCACGTGACGGGCGCGGTCGCCGGCCGCGACTTCGCGGTCGAGCGGTGGGAGGACCTGGCCACTGTGGCCGAGGGCGACCGGTGCCCCAGGGACGGCGGGCTCTTGCGGATCGGCCGCTCCATCGAGGTCGGCCACACCTTCCAGCTCGGGACGAAGTACTCGGAGCCGCTGAAGGCCACCTTCGTGGACGAGGACGGCATGGAGCGGCCCTTCCTGATGGGCTGCTACGGGATCGGGATCTCCAGGATCGTCTCCGCCGTGGCCGAGCAGCATCATGACGAGTCCGGCCTGGCCTGGCCGAAGGCGGTCGCTCCGTACCACGCGGTCGTGATCGTCGCGAACCGCGACGACGAGCGGGTGATGCAGGCGGGCGAGCGGATCCACCGGGAGCTCGGCGAGCAGGGGGTGGAGGTCCTGATCGACGACCGCGAAGAGTCGGCGGGCGTGAAGTTCGCCGACGCCGACCTGATCGGCCTCCCGGTCCAGGTCGTGGTGGGCCGGCGGGGCCTTGAGAAAGGGACCGTCGACCTGAAGGTGCGGACCACCGGGGAGCGGTCCTCGGCCCCCCTGGACCGGGCGGCCCGGGCGGCCGGGGAACTACTGGCCGCCGCCCCGTAGCCCGGGTACGCTCCGGCCGTGGCCGTCGGAGCCTCGAGCACCCTCCGCGAGTTCGTGAAGCTCCGTCCCGAGGTCGAGGCCGTGGTGCAGCACGTGGGCCTGCGGACCTGGGACCTCCTGCTGATCGACGTCGAGGGGAACTGGGTCCGAGACGAGTTCCCCTCCAAGGAGCATGCCGAGGCGGCCTGCCGAGAGCTTGGCATCAGGATGCACCGGGGGTGGGACGAGCCCCGGATGGTCCGGCGGATGGCTCGGCGCGATCACTGGAACCGGCCCGGAGGCCAGCGCCGGGCCCTGTAACGCGCCCGCTGAGCAGCGCTTCCGGTATACTCCAACCCGGACGAGGAGCGGTTTTTCCCGGAAGTGGGCTCGCGCCCACTTTCTTTTTCGAGGGGCGAGATGGACGCGGAGGCGCTGGTCCGGCCGGTGGTCGAGTCGGCGGGGCTGGAGCTTTGGGAGGTCACCTTCCGCAAGGAAGCGGGCCGCATGATGCTTCGGGTGACGGTCGACCGGGACGGCGGGATCGACGTCGACACCATCTCCGAGATGTCCGAACGCCTCTCGCGCCGGCTGGACCTGGAGGACTTCGGGCGCGGCCGGTACCAGCTCGAAGTGAGCTCGCCCGGCCTGGAGCGGCCGCTCAGGCAGCCGCGACATTTCCAGCGCAGCGTGGGTGAGCAGGTGAAGGTGAAGACGGTGGAGCCCGTCGCGGGGTCCAAGATCCACGCGGGCGCGCTGGTCTCGGCCGACGCGGAGGCGATCGTGATCGCCACCGACGGCGGAGAGCTGCGCGTTCCGTACGCGAACGTCGCGTCGGCTCGGACCGTCTTCGAATGGGGTTCCGACAGGAGCAGACGATGAACGCCGAGATGATCGCGGCGCTCCGAGAGCTGGAGCGCGAGAAGGGGATCGCCTTCCAGACGATCCTCGCCGGACTGGAGGAGGCCATGGCCTCCGCCTACAAGTCGTGGTGGAAGCAGCAGCACCCCGACCTCGACGAGGAGACGTTCGGCGTCCGCGCGTCCATCGACCCGGAGACGGGCGACCTCCGGGTGTGGATCCAGGAGCTCACCGAGAAGGAGGGCGCCGAGGGCGAGCTCGTGACCGAGGTGGTCTCGGAGAAGGAAGTCGAGGTCACCGACGAGTTCAAGGGTCGGATCGGCGCCCAGACCGCGAAGCAGGTGATCTTCCAGAAGCTGCGGGACGCGGAGCGGGAGATGACCTACGAGGAGTTCGCCGGCCGCGAGGGCGACGTGGTGACCGGCATCGTGCAGGCGCAGGAGCGGGACCGGCGGAGCATCCTCCTCGACCTCGGCAAGGTGGAGGCGTTGCTGCCGCACACCGAGCAGATCCCGTCCGAGCAGATCCGGCACGGGGAACGGCTGAAGGCGTACATCACCGAGGTCCGCAAGGGCACGAAAGGGCCGCAGATCGTGCTGTCGCGGTCCCATCCCGGCCTGCTCCGAAAGCTCTTCGAGATGGAGGTCCCCGAGATCGGGGAGGGGATCGTCGAGATCAAGGAGGTCGCCCGGGAGCCCGGGCACCGCTCGAAGATCGCCGTGGCGTCCCGCGAGCCGGCCGTGGACCCGGTCGGCGCGTGCGTCGGCCCCAAGGGCTCTCGCGTGCGCATGGTGGTGAACGAGCTCCGTGGCGAGAAGGTCGACGTCGTGCCGTGGAGCGGCGACTCGGCGCAGTTCGTGGCCAACGCGCTCCAGCCGGCGAAGGTGAGGGAGGTCATCACGGACCCCGCGACCCAGACGGCGCTCGTCATCGTTCCGGACTACCAGCTGTCGCTCGCGATCGGCAAGGAGGGGCAGAACGCCCGCCTGGCCGCCCGGCTCACCGGATGGCGGATCGACATCAAGAGCGAGACCCAGCGGTTCGACGAGCAGCGCGCTCCCGCGGTGGTTGCAGCCCCCGACGAAGCAGCATCATCCGGCGACTCGTCGGTCGCGACCGTCCCCGAGGCGGATGGCGCGGAAGCCGAGCCCGCCGAGGAGCCGGTCGAGGGCTGAGCTATGGCTCCGGGTGCCGAGCCGGAGCGGACGTGCGTGGGCTGCCGCGAGAAGGCCGGCAAGCGAGGGCTGCTGCGCGTCGTTCGGTCCCCCGACGGCGTCGTTCGCGTGGACGCCGTCGGGAAGGCCCCAGGTCGTGGCGCGTACGTGCATCGAGACACCTCGTGCCTGGAGGCCGCGCTCCGGCGAGGGGCGCTGGCACGGGCCCTTCGAACCGGCCTGGGCCCGGATGAAGCCGCTAGGCTAAGGATCGCTATCGAGCGGGAAGTGGTGCGGTGAGGGTTCACGAACTGGCCAGGGAGCTCGGCGTGACGAGCAAGGACCTGCTCGCCGCGCTCGAGGCGATGGGGATGGAGGGCCGCACGGCGTCGTCCTCCGTCCCGGACGAGGCGGTGCCTCGCCTCCGCGCGTCCGGCGGGAAGGCCGTTCCCGGGGCCAAGGTCAAGGAGGCCCGGGAGGCGCCGACGAAGCCGAGGGTCAGGAGCACTGCATCCAGGGCTGCTCCCTCACGGACGGCGGAAGCAGTCACGAAGGGCAAGGCCGCTCCCTCGGGGGCCGAAGCGGCTGCGAAGGCCGCTCCCTCGGGGGCGCCGGGAGCAGCCACTCGGGCCCGCGCGGCCGCGACCGCCTCGCCACCTGCCACCGCGGTACAGGACATGGCCGTATCATCCGGCGCCCCCGCGGTGGCGCCCGTGACTGAAGCCCCCGCCGCCGTCAAGCCGGCGCTCCCATCGCTGAAGGTCGTCCGGGGCTCGAGCGCTCAGGACATCGCGGAGAAGACCGGCCGGACGGCCGCGGACGTGGTGAAGGTCCTGTTCTCGCTGGGCGAGATGGTGACCGCCACCCAGTCGCTCTCCGACGAGGCCATCGCCCTCGTAGCCCACGAGATCGGCTACGAGCCCGAGATCGTGGGCATCGAGGAAGAGGTCGAGGAGGAGACCGTCGACGAGAGCCGGCTGCGGCCCCGGCCGCCCGTGGTGACCGTGATGGGACACGTGGACCACGGCAAGACGCTGCTCCTCGACGCGATCCGCAAGACCGACGTCGTCTCGCAGGAGTTCGGCGGCATCACCCAGCACATCGGGGCCTACCAGGTGCACGCCGACGGGCGCGAGATCACGTTCATCGACACCCCGGGCCACGAGGCGTTCACCGCGATGCGGGCCCGAGGCGCCAAGGTGACGGACATCGCGGTGCTGGTGGTCGCGGCCGACGACGGGGTGAAG
>DASWJF010000104.1:0-2004 GCA_036397275.1 Actinomycetota bacterium | reverse complement strand
AAGGTCGTGATCTCGAAGCCGGCCAGCCCGAACTCGTCCACGAACTCCTGGACGACCCTCTTCCAGACGTACTGGTCCCAGTTGAAGATCTGGAGGACTGCGTCCTTCTCGGGCTGCAGACCGTCCGGGATCGGCTCGCCGTTCAGGGGAAGTGTCACCGGGTTGTCGGGCCGAGCAGCCTGGAAGCCGCCCTCCCCCTTGATGGCGCCGGGCCTCTCGCAGGCGGCGAGGACGGCCGAGAGGCTTGGAAGGGCGACGGCCGCCCCGGCTGACCGGCGGAGGAAGTCCCGGCGGCTCATCCGGCTCTTCCAGCCCTCACGCGGGTGTCGCATCACGGCGTCCTCCTAAGGGTTGACTGCCCGTTCAAATGCACAACTAGCACACGACCGGGGCCCCCGCAACCCACTCCCTCGTGCATGGTGCCCCGGCCTCGAGCTCGTCGTGGCCGGCGACCGGCCTCTGCGTATGATGCGCGCCATGGGCGAGCCCGTGGTGCTGGAGGAGACGATCGGCCCCGTCCGGCGGCTGACGATGAACCGTCCCAAGGCGCTGAACGCGCTGAACGGTGATCTCGTCGAGGCGCTGTCTGGGGCTCTGGCGGAGGCGGCCGGCGACGAGGCCGTGAGCGTGCTGATCCTCCGGGGAGCGGGCCGGGCGTTCTGCGCCGGGTACGACCTGGCCGAGGACGCCGACGCCGGCCCCATGGACTCCGCGGCCTGGTTCCGCGAGCTGGAGCGCTCGGCGGAGCGGATGCTGGAGTTCTTCGACCATCCCAAGCCGGTCATCGCCCAGGTCCACAGCTATTGCCTGGCCGGCGGGACCGACCTGATGCTCTCCTGCGACCTGTGCGTGTCCTCCGACGACGCCTACTTCGGCTACCCGGACATCCGGTTCGGCTCGGGGGTCGTGACGATGCTCCTGCCGTGGGTGCTCGGCGCTCGGAAGGCGAAGGAGCTGATGTTCACCGGCGAGGACCGGATCCCCGCCGACGAGGCCCTCCGGATCGGATTGGTGAACAGGGTGGTCCCTCGTGAGGAACTCGACGACGCCACGCTGGCCCTGGCCGAGCAGATCGCGAAGAACGAGCCCCTCGTGGTCCAGGCGACCAAGCGGGCCATCAACCGGGTGTGGGAGCTGTCCGGGATGCGAGCGGGCGTGGCCGCCGGCGTCGAGCTCGACGCGGTGATCGAGGCCGCCAACCTCCGCCAGCGGGACGAGTTCCGTCGCATCACCAAGGAGGAGGGCCTGAAGGCCGCCATTGCCTGGCGGGACGGTCGGTACCGCGGTGAGGAGGGGTGAACCCGAAGGCGCTCCGGCCACTGATCTCGCCGAGCTCGATCGTGGTGGTCGGCGCGTCGGAATCCCCGGACTCCTGGGCGCCTGAGGTCTTTCGGAGCCTTGTCCACCTCGGCTACCGGGGCGAGCTGTACCCCGTCAACCCCAAGTACGACCAGGTGTGGGGCCGGCAATGCCTGAGCTCGGTGCTGGAGCTGCCGCGCGGTGTGGACCTCGCCGTCATCGTCGTTCCGGCCCGGGTCGCGGTTCGCATGGTGGACGACTGCGGAACGGCGGGGGTCCGAACCGCCATGGTCGTCTCGAGCGGCTTCGCGGAGGCCGGGCCGGAGGGGAAGGCGCTCCAGGCCGAGCTCCGAAACGTGGCCCTGAAGCACCGGCTCCCCGTCCTCGGTCCGAACGTCGAGGGGTTCGTGAACTACGTGGACCGGGTGGCCCCGTACGGCACCACGCCGCCTCCGGAGCCGGTCCCCGGCGCCACGAGCGTTATCTCGCAGAGCGGGACGGTGGCCTGGACCATGAGCCACATGGCCTCCGACCGCGGGGTGGGCCTTCGGATCATCCTCGGCGTGGGGAACGAGGCGGTGGTCGGCCTGGGCGACATGTTCGAGTGGGCCGCGTCCGACCCACACACCGAGCTGGTCGCCACGTACGTCGAGACCCTGCGCGACGTGGAGGGCATCGCCCGCGGCCTGAGCGCGCTGCTCCGGG
>DASWJF010000103.1:0-1743 GCA_036397275.1 Actinomycetota bacterium | reverse complement strand
GGGCTGCCCGATGACGAACGTGCCTGGCTCGCCGGCCTCGGCGACGCCTGTCATCGTGGACGGCGCTCCGTCGCATACCGAGGCCAGGTCATCGTGGATCGTCACGCCGTATGTGCCATTCGAGAGCGCGATCACGTCCATTGTCTGGTGCCGTTATGGCTCGTGGAACTCGATGGAGTCCACGATGGGCTCCGCGGCCTCCACCACGCGCTCGAAGTTCGCCTCCGGAGCGCTGATCGTGATGGCCAGGATCCGGGCTGACATCCCTTCGGGAAGGTCGAGCAGGTACAGGCGCATCCGGTTCCGCTCGTTGAGGTCGATGTCCGACAGGACCATCGGCGCCGGGACGTCTTCGCACACGCTCGCTCCCTGCGCGGCCACCACGTCCATCTGCAGGGCCGGGATCCCCCCGACGACCACCGACACCGGAGCGGTCGCCTCGAGATCGGGGTCGGACCGGATGCTCTCGGCCAGCGCCTCGGCGTCGGCGGGGGCTGGGCCCGGCCGGCAGCCCGTCTCGACCGGCCGGGGATCGGCGTGCATCTGGAAGCGTTGCTGGTACTGATCGTCGCCGTCCAAGAGGAGGGTTTCCATGAACGGACCGTAGTGCCAGCCGGCGAAGCTGTAGCCCCACGGCGGGGCCGCGGCGAAGGTCACCTCGCCGTCGAGGAACTCGTAGGGCTCGGCCAGGGCCCCCCCATTCTCGGTCGTGAAGACCTCCTTGAACGGATCGAGGGCCCCGTACACGAGCACGAGGCGACCGTCTTCCTCGCGCTCGACGAGGAATGACTGCTCCACCACGGTGCTTCCACCCGCCGCGAACAGCCGGACCTTGAACTCCCTCCACCCGCCGGGCCACACCGGGCCGTGCACCAGCTCGAACTCGGATCGCTCGTATGTGGCGTCCGACGTCGTGGCGTACAGGAGCGGGATCTGCGAGGTGACGGGGGTCAGGAACTCCTCGGCACCCTCACCGTCCACGCGTGCCTGGAGGAAGGCCTCCACCAGCGCCGACGCTTCCGCGTCGGAGGGCGGCACCACCTGCCGGACCTGGCGCCGGAAGCCGGCGCCGTTGTCGTCGAGGTAATTGGTGCCCGTGACCTGCACATCGAACGGCTGGAGCCTCGCCCATCGGGTCACGACCCAGATCGCGGAGGGGTCGTCGATGCGGACCGGCGGTTCCGCGCCGATCATCACCGTCTCGTAGCGGTGCTCGTCGATCGTCGGCGCACACCCCCGGCCCTCGGGGTCGTTGGGGTACAAGGGGTTCGTCTGGCCCGGCGCGCACCGCACGGCCAGCATCTCCCAGAGCCCGTCCTGGACGATTCCGGCGTACAGCCCGGGGAAGACACTCAGATCGAACTCCTCCCAGCCGAGCTCCTCATGGAGGAACCGGGTGATGAACTCCGTCTGGCGGGCATCCGTGAAAGGGCCGGGCCCAAGGACTTGCCAGGTGTAGCGAGGGTCGCCGGCGTCAGCGAGCTCCTGGGCCTCGCGGACCTCCTCGAGGCTCGTCTGCGGCCACACGGGTTTCAGGTTCACGAGTGGGTCCTTCGTGATGGATGGGACTTCCGCACCGGGCCGCCGCCACACGCCGCCGAGGCTGTCCGAGAGGGTGTCGGTCTGGGGGTCGAGGAACAGGGTCCAATCGCGGAGCTGCTCCTGCAGCGGAGGGCCGCTCAGGGCCTGGGGCTCGCTCCCGTCGTCGCACGTGTACACCGGCGCGGGGATGACGAGCTGCGT
>DASWJF010000102.1:0-2287 GCA_036397275.1 Actinomycetota bacterium | reverse complement strand
TGAACTTCAAGGAGATCGACTACATCAGC
Source organism: Actinomycetota bacterium (assembly GCA_036397275.1). Classification (GTDB taxonomy): domain Bacteria; phylum Actinomycetota; class UBA4738; order UBA4738; family HRBIN12; genus AC-69. The sequence goes on along the minus strand of DASWJF010000102.1, from coordinate 2,258 downwards.
CACATCTGGACGATGAACAGCCCCGAGATGAAGGACGCTGTGGTGTGGCAGGATGCCGCGCTTCAGGAGTTCGTCCGCTTCCTCGACCGGGAGGTCGGGGAGCGAAGGTGGGTCCTTGTGCTCACCGCGGACCACGGGGCGCTCCCGGATCCAGAGCTCAGCGGCGGATTCCAGATCTCCACCGGGGCCGTGGCCAGAGCCATCGAGGCCCGATTCGGCGACTCCGACGGGACGGGCGTGGTCGATCTCATGCAGCTCACCGGGATCTACATGAACACAGGCGAGCTGCGCGAGAACGGCTACACGCTGATGGACGTGGCCGAGTTCTTGATGACGCTCACGAAGGGGGAGACGGGCGAGTCCGGGACGGTCCTTCCGGCCGGAGAGCAAGACGATAAGGTCTTCTCGTTGGCATTCCCGTCATCGATTATGCGCGCCCTGCCTTGCCTGCTGGAGGCCCGCCCCTGAGGACGCGATTCCTCGCGCTGCTGGCGGTCGCCGCCCTGATCGCGGCGGCGTGTACGCGAAGCGGCGCGGATCCCGCCGACCCCACGACGAGCCCGTCGTCAGCGGTGACGCCCCCCGAGGGCGTCCCCGAGGGCTACGAGAAGCTCGAGCACCTCATCTTCATCGTGCAGGAGAACCGATCGTTCGATCATTACTTCGGCACGTTCCCCGGGGCCAGGGGCATCCCCATGAAGGACGGGAAGCCCTCCGTGTGCAACTACGACCCGATCCTGGACAGATGCGTGAAGCCGTGGCACGACCCGACCCTGGTGGACGACGGCGGACCCCATGCCCAAAGGGCGTCGGACAAGTCCGTGAACGGCGGCAAGATGGACGGGTTCATCACCACGGCGGTCCAGGGGTCGCCATTCTGCCCCGAGCATCGCTTCGACCCTCTCTGCGCCGAAGTCGTCGGCCCCCGGGACCAGCCGGGGCTGATGGCGTACCACGACGAGCGGGAGATCCCGAACTACTGGGCTTACGCGGAGCGCTACGTCCTCCAGGACCGCATGTTCGCGCCGGCCGATTCGTGGACGCTGCCCGCGCACCTCTTCCTGGTCTCGGCGTGGTCGGCCCACTGTGAAGACCCCCGGGACCCGATGAGCTGCGAATCGGATCTCGGGCTCTACGAGGAGTGGCAGATCCAGAAGCGCGGCGCGCAGGAGCCCCTGTACGCGTGGACCGACATCACCTGGCTGCTGAGCCGATTCGGTGTGAGCTGGGCGTACTACGTGGGCCCCGGCACCTGCATCGAGGAGCCGTGCGAGAAGGACTGGCGGAAGACGGGGACCAACCCGATCCAGAACCCCCTCCCCGGGTTCACCGACGTGCACGAGACCGACCAGCTCGACAACATCAGGGAGCATGCCGAGTACCTCGAGGCCGCCGCCAACGGGACCCTGCCTTCGGTGTCCTGGATCATGCCGGGGCCGGGATACAGCGAGCATCCGGCGACCCGAGAGTCGCTCGGGGCGGGCCAGGCTCACGTCACCCGCATGGTGAACGCGGCCATGCAGGGCCCCGACTGGGAGAGCACGGCCATCTTCATCACCTGGGACGATTGGGGCGGCTTCTACGACCACGTGCCGCCGCCTCGGGTGGACGTGAACGGATACGGCATCCGCGTGCCGGGCATCATGATCAGCCCGTGGGCCAAGCCCGGGTACATCGACCACCAGGTGCTGTCCTTCGACGCGTACCTCAAGCTGATCGAGGACCGGTTCATGGGCGGGGCGCGACTGGACCCCAAGACCGACGGCCGCGCCGACTCCCGCCCCACGGTGCGGGAAGAGGTGGACATCCTGGGCAGCCTGTGGAAGGAGTTCGACTTCACCCAGGAGCCGCTCCCGGCGATGGTCCTCGACCCCTGTCCGTACACGGACGAACAGTTGTGCGAGCCGAAGAAGGGCGCCCGGATGCTGCCGTGAGGCCGTGCGGCCGGGCTGGGGCCGCGCTGCCGTCGTCTATGCTGTCGCGGCTCCCGTGCCTCCCCGAGGCTCGCGCGGGCCGATCGCGGATCGAGGGGCCGAAGAGGGCATGACGATCACCAATCACGCTCCCCCCGAGGGCGCCGTGCGCGTGCCGGAGCGGGGGAGCCGCTTCCTGGGCCGCCCGGTCGTCCTGATCGTGGCCATCCTCCTCTTGCTCGTCGCGTTCGGCTGGACGTTCCTGCTCGACCCGTCGATCACCGCCCCCACCCGCGACCCCGCCTGGTACACGTGGCGGTCCAACCTGATCATGCACGACGACCC
>DASWJF010000101.1:0-7039 GCA_036397275.1 Actinomycetota bacterium | reverse complement strand
GGGTGGGGAAGGTCCCGCGCTGCCATTCGTCCTTCCGGGTCGATGTCTCAGGTGCCCTTGTACCAACGGGCGATGGGGCATTCAAGCTTCCCACGAACACAGCCCTGCATCTGTCCCCCGAACGGCCGTAGGATGCGGACGATCGGGGGACACGACATGGAGCTCGAGGTCTTCGTCACGCCCGGCCTGGGCGACAACAGCTACCTGCTCGCATCCGGGGGCGAGGCGGCGCTGATCGACCCCCAGCGGGACGTCGAGCGGATGCTCCGGGCGGCCGCGGCCAGGGGGGCCGACGTCCGCCTGGTCCTCGAGACGCACATCCACAACGACTACGTCTCCGGCGCCGCCGAGGTGCGCGCCGCCACGGGGGCCGAGATCGCCGGCCCGGCCGAGGCTGGGTACGCCTTCGCGTTCACGCCCCTGAACGAGGGCCGGGAGCTCCATGTGGGCGGGATCAAGCTGGTGGCCGTGGAGACCCCGGGGCACACGCCGGAGCACACGGCCTACGCGGCGTTCGCCGAGGGCTCGGAGGCACCGGCCGCGGTGTTCACCGGGGGGAGCCTCATCGTCGGGAGCGCCGGGCGGACCGACCTGCTCGGACCGGACCTCACCGACCGGCTGACCCGGGACCAGTACCGGTCCCTCCGCCACCTGCTGAGCTTCCCCGATGACACCGAGGTCCTGCCCACGCACGGGGCGGGCAGCTTCTGCGCCACGGTTGCCCCCCACCAGGACCGGACCTCGACCATCGGCCGGGAGCGGGCCTCCAACCCGACCCTGGCCGAGGTCGACGAGGACGCGTTCGTCCGCGAGCAGCTGTCGGGGCTGCTGGCGTATCCGCGCTACTACGCGCACATGGCGCCGATCAACCGGGCCGGGCCGCGGGTGTTCGGCCAGGTCCCCCTCCCCCGAGCGCTCGTCCCCGATGAGGCCGCCGCGCTCCTGGGCGACGGCGCCTGGATGATCGACGGGCGCGGCGGGGCCGACTTCGCCGCGGCCCACGTCCCCGGATCGCTGAACGTCCCCCTGGACGATTCCTTCGGCAGCTACGTGGGGTGGCTCGTCCCGTTCGGCGATCCCGTCGTGCTGGTCCCGCCGGAGCCCGAGGACGAGTCCGTGGCCGAGGCGGCCGCGCAGCTGTTCCGCATCGGGTACGAGCGCTTCGAGGGCTATGTGGCGGGAGGGATCGGCTCGTGGCGCGGTTCGGGGCGCGACGTGCGCTCCTATCCGGTGGCGACCGTCGACGACGTCGTGGCCGCGGCCCGGAGCGGCGCCGACCGCGTGCTCGACGTCCGGCAGCGGACCGAGTGGGAGGCCGGCCACCTCCCCGGGAGCACCCACGTGTTCGTGGCAGACCTCCCGGGCCGGGTCGACGAGTTGCCGCGCGACCGGGAGATGCTGGGCGCGTGCTCCTCGGGCCACCGGGCCGCGATCGCTGCGAGCATCCTCGACCGGGCGGGGGTGCCCGTCCGGTTGGTCGCTCGAAGCGGCGTGCCGAAGGCGCTTCGGATGCTTGGCTGAGGCTTACCCCGCCCTGGCCTCCAAGCGGGGCTCGAACCGCCCGCCCACGTTTCGCACCAGGCCCTTCATCTCCAGGCTCACCAGCAGCGGCAGCACCTCGGGTACCGACAGGCCCAACCCCTTGCCCACGTTCTCCGGGAGCACGGGTTCGGTCACCAGGTCGAGCGTGGCCTGCTCGGCCAGGGTGAGGTCGAGACGCCGGCGCGGAAGACCCGGGCCGCCGTCGAGCTTCAGGTCGCGCATCAAGTCGTCGACCCCACGGATCAGCGTGGCGCCCTCGCGGATGAGGGCATGGGGCACGTATGCGAGGGGGTTCGTGATGGCCCCGGGGACGGCGAACACATCCCGGCCGAGGTCGAGCGCGTGCTCCGCCGAGATCATCGAGCCGCTGCCCTGCGCGCCTTCCACCACCACCAGCGCCGTCCCAAGCGCCGCCACGATGCGGTTCCTGGCCGGGAACCGGAACGGCTCCGGCGGCACCCCCGGCGGGTACTCGCTCACCACCGTGCCGACCTCGGCGATCCGGGCGATCAGGGCCCGGCTGCCGCGCGGATATCCCACGTCGATGCCGCATCCGAGCACCGCGACCGTGTCGCCGCCCGCTTCGAGCGACCCTTCGTGCGCGGCGGCGTCGATCCCGCGGGCAGCGCCGCTCACCGTGCACATCCCCGACGCCGCGAGGTCCCGTCCGATCGTCAGAGCCAGCTCCCTCCCCAGGTCCGAACAGTTCCGGGCCCCGACCACCCCCACGGTTCGATCTCGCCTGGGGAGCGGAAGGCCCCTGACGAACAGCCCGGCGGGCGGGTCCTTCAGGTTCTCGAGCTGCGGCGGGTACGCCTCCGATCCGTGGGAGGCGAAGCGCGCGCCGCAGGTGGCGACGGCGGCCTCGATGGCGGCCGGATCCAGCTCGCGCGCGTGCTCACGATCGGCGGCGCTCCCCGCCCGCCCGGCCTTCACCGCGGCCAGGCAGGCCGAGGCCGAGCCCTCGCGGTCGGCCACCTCCAGCATCTGTCGCGGCGTGATGCCGCGGAGCGCCGTCAGCACGAGGAGCGCCCGGCGATTCGCCCTACCATCGGCGAAGCCGGGAGGCCATCTCGTAGGGCGGCGGTCCTGATCCGCCGAACCGTGGTCGCCAGCCAGGGCGTGACCGGGATCCTCCGTGGGCTTCTCACCCGGCACGGGCCAGGCTCCCCTCGGACAGGCTCATTCGGTACGAGAGCGCCTCGGCCACATGGTCAGCGGAAACCTCGACCGCCGAGGTCAGGTCGGCGATGGTACGCGCCACCTTCAGGGCGCGGTCGAAGCCCCGGCCGGTGAGCGCGAGCGCGTCCACGGCCTGAGCCAGGACCTCATGCGCGCCTTGCGACATCCTGGCCTCCCGCCTGGCCACCGGGCCCGGCAGCTGGGCATTGCACGGGTAACCGAGCGACGCGTAACGGTCCCGCTGCCGGGCCCTGGCCTCCTCCACTCGTTCCCGGATGGCCGCGGAGGGCTCGCCGGCGCTCTCGCCGAGCAGCTCCTTCTTGGAGAGCCGGGGCACGATCAACCGGATGTCGATCCGATCGAGCAGCGGCCCGGACAGCTTCTGACGGTACAGCTGGATGCGGTGGGGAAGGCACCGGCACTGCCGCTTGGGGTCGCCCTCGTATCCGCACGGGCACGGGTTGGCCGCCGCGACGAGCGTGAACCGCGCCGGGAACTCCACCGCGCCTACCATCCGCGTGACCACGACCCGACCGTCCTCCAGTGGCTGGCGGAGGGCCTCGATGGCGTCGCGACGGAACTCGGTCAGCTCGTCCATGAACAGGACGCCGTGGTGGGCAAGGGACACCTCGCCCGGGCGCACGTATCCGCTCCCGCCGCCGAGCATGGCCGGCAGGGAGATGGAGTGGTGCGGCGAGCGGAACGGACGGGAGCCGACCAGGCCGCCCCCCTCGAGGAGCCCCGCCACCGAATGGAGCTGGGTGACCTCCACCGCCTCCTCGCGGGACAGGCCGGGAAGGATGGTTGCAAGCCGTCGGGCCAGCATGGTCTTGCCGGCTCCCGGGGAACCCACCATCAGAACGTTGTGGCCGCCGGAGGCGGCGATCTCGAGAGCCCGCCGGGCCTGAGCCTGGCCGCGGACCTCCGCGAAGTCCACCGCGTCGTGCCGGGCCTGCTGCGGCTGGCCCGGCACAGCGACGGGCGGGTCCCACGCGCCGCGGAGGAACCGCACGGCGTCGGCGAGCCCGGCCGCACCGACCACCCGGAGGCCGTCCACCAGGGCGGCCTCCCCAGCGTTCGCGGCCGGCACCACCACTCCTTCGAGCCCTGCCTTAGCGGCGGCGATGGCCATCGACAGGACACCGGGCGTGGAGACGGTCGAGCCCTTGAGCGACAGCTCGCCGGCGAACGCGAACCGGGCCAACCGGTCACCTGGCACCTGGGCCGAGGCGGCCAGCACGCTCATGGCGATGGGCAGGTCGAGGCCCGGCCCGTCCTTCCGCACGTTCCCCGGCGAGAGGTTCACCACGATCCGCCGGAGGGGCCACTCCAGGCCGGAGCTTTCCACGGCCGGGCGGATCCGATCCCGGGCATCCTGCACCGGCGCGCCCGGGAGGCCGGTCAGCGTGAGTGAGGGAAGGCCCCGCCCGATGTGGGCCTCGACCACGACGGGATGGCCGCGGACCCCCACCACGGTGACCCCCATGACCATGCCGTACACGACCGCGCGACCCTAGCGCGCGGCAGTGACATCAGAAGGCGTCCTCGAACAGCTCGACGCTGTTCCCGCGCGGGCCGGCTTGCACGCTCGCCACGTCGAACCGGACCGCGTCGTGTGGAACGCGAGCAGTCGCGATGAACGCCTCGGCGAGCTGCCGGAGCTTCCGTTGCTTCGTCCAGGTCACCGCGTCGTGGCCGCCGCCGAAGCGGCTCCCCGAGCGCGCCTTCACCTCGCAGAACACGAGCAGGCCCCGCCGCTCCACGATGAGGTCGATCTCGCCGAGGGAGCACCGCCAGTTCCGGGCCACGGTCCGGAACCCCCGGCCCGTGTACAACGCGAGAGTGGCGTCCTCGCCCGAGCGACCGAGGGATGCCCGGTGGTCGGTCGAAGCGTCGTCCACGACGGCTGGAGCCTAGCCCGGGCCACCGACACTCACTCTGGGAGCTGCATCGTCTCGTCGCGCCGGAGCTCCTCGACGTTCACGTCGCGACGCGTCATGACGCGCACGTTCGAGACGAACCGGGCCGGGCGGAACATGTCCCACACCCAGGCGTCCGCCAGCACCACCTCGACCCATCCGTCGTCGCGGGGCCGCACGTCCACCTGGTTCGCCAGATAGAACCGGCGCTCGGTCTCCACGACGTACGTGAACATCGGAAGGACGTCGCGGTACTCCCGGTACAGCTCGAGCTCTCGCTCCTCTTCGAACCGCTCGATGTCGTCGCCCTCGTTCACGGGTCCTCCACGGTCTCGACGTCCACCGTGCCGTTCTCGCCCACGCCCTTGAACGACAGGCGATGGATCGGCGTCGGGCCGAGCCGTGACAGGACGTCCCAGTGCTCGCGCGTGCCGTACCCCCGGTTGTGGTCGAACCCGTACGCCCGGAAGCGCCGATGGTACCGCTCCATCATCCGGTCCCTGGTGACCTTGGCCACGATCGAGGCCGCGGCGACGCAGGCCGTCACGGCGTCGCCCTTCTTGATGGCCAGGCTGATGGTCGGCAGGCGCCGGACCGGGAAGCCGTCGATCAGCACGTAGTCGGGCGGGACGGCGAGCGAGCAGACCGCACGCCGAAGCAGCCACAGGTTGGACCGGTGCAGGCCCCGGTGGTCGATCCTCCGTGGCGTGGCCCGGCACACCGCGAAGGCCATGGCCCCGGCCACGATCCGGGCGTACGCGTCGTCTCGCTGGAGGGGTGTCAGGACCTTCGAGTCGTTCACGCCGTGGAGATCGAAGTCCTCGGGGAGGATGACGGCCGCGGCGACCAGGGGGCCGGCGAGCGCTCCACGGCCGGCCTCGTCCGCACCGGCGATAGCGCGGAAGCCCTGCTCCCGCAGCTGGCGCTCGTAGCGCCCGAGGTCGAGGTCTAGCGCAGCCACCCGATCCGGGAAGGCGGCCAGATGGTGACGAACGCCTCCCCCACGACCTTATCGAGGGGGATGAACCCGAGCGAGAACCTGGAGTCGGACGACGCTCCCCGGTTGTCGCCCAGGACGAACAGCGCGTCCGGCGGGACCGTCGTCGGCCCGTAGTCGCTCATCGAGCGAACGGCGTCCCGCGTGAGGTAGGGCTCGGCCAGGGCCTTTCCGTCCACGTACACGGTGTGCCGGCGGATCTCCACGGTCTCCCCCGGCAGCCCGACGACCCGCTTGATGAAGTCCTCGTTCTCCGGCCGGGCGAAGCCGAGCCCCTCGGAGAGCCAGTGCACAAAGCCGTCGATGAGGCCGCGGTCGGGCTCCTCCCCCGAACGTGGGTTCTCGAAGACGACGATGTCGCCCCGGTCCGCCTCGAACAGCACCTTGTTAACCAGGACCCGGTCGCCGGGCACGAGCGTGGGCTCCATCGAGCCCGACGGGATGTAGAACGCCTGGATTACGAAGGTCTTGAGCAGGATCGCGAGCGCGAACGCCAGGACGATGAGGACCGGGAGCTCCTGGAAGAACGCGAGCACGCTGCGGCGGGTGGGTTTCGTGGACGACGTTCTCTCGGCCGCACCATCCCTCGACACGAGCCCGCCCGCGGCGGGATTGGGTGCGGCGCCGGTCGGGGCTGTGGGGTCTCTTACGGCGTCGGCCGCCGTCGTCGGCGGCTCGGGGCTCGCCGGCTCGGGCGAGCCGGGCCGAGGCTCGGCCACTCCTAGCTCCGGCTTTCGGCGTCGGCGGCCTCGACGTCGGACTCCTCGACGCCGGCGTCCATGACCTCGGCCTCCTCGGCCTCGGCGGCCGGTTCGGCGCTCTCCGGGACCGCGCCATCTCCGACCTCGACCGTTTCCGCTTCGGCTGTCCCCGCATCGCCGGCGCCCCCGGCGTGCTCGGCGTCGGCTCCGGCCTGTTCGGCCTCGAGGGCCTGGAGGGCGAGGAGCTCCTCGCCCTCGACCCGGCGCTCCCGGATCCGAGCCTTCTTCCCCCGCCGTTCTCGCAGGTAGTACAGCTTGGCCCGGCGGACCTTACCCCGCGAGACCACCTCGAGCTTGGCGATGGAGGGCGAGTGAAGCGGGAAGGTGCGCTCCACGCCGACGCCGAAGGAGATCTTCCGGACGGTGAACGTCTCCTGGAGGCCGCCGCCCTGCCGGCGGATCACGACCCCCTGGAACACCTGGACGCGCTCCCGGCCGGCCTCCACCACCCGGACGTGGACCTTCACGGTGTCTCCGGGCCGGAATGGTGGGAGGTCCGTGCGGAGGTACTGCTTGTCGACGAGATCGGTCTTGTTCATGGCGGGAGTCCCGATGATAGCAGGCGGATCGGCCGCTCCCGGTCAGCCTTTCAGCAGGTCGGGACGGTTACGGCGGGTCTTCTCCAGGGCCGCCTCCCG
>DASWJF010000100.1:0-11655 GCA_036397275.1 Actinomycetota bacterium | reverse complement strand
CTGCCGGAGGGAGCCTCCAGGACGCGGCCCAGCGACTCGTGGCCCAGGATGAGGCGGTCCTTCCCCGCCGGGGGCTCGCCGTACTGGCCCTCCACGATCTCGTTATCGGTGCCGTCGACCCCCACGGCGATGGTCTCGCAGAGGATCGAGCCTTCCCCCGGATCCGGCTCCGGCACCTTCTCCAGCGCGGCCGAGCTCGGCGCGGGTGGTCGGACCGTCAGCGCCAGCATCGTCATCTAGCCGCGCTCCTTGTTCTCCAGGTACTGGCGGATCCCGATGGCCGCCGCGGCGCCCTCGCCCACCGCCGAGGCCAGCTGCTTGGTCGAGCCGGACCTCACGTCGCCCGCGGCGAAGACCCCCGGCATGCTCGTCTGGAAGCCCATGTCGGTCGCGATCAGCCCCTGTTCGTCCAGGTCCACCTGGCCCTTGATGAACTCGGTGTTCGGGTCCAGGCCGATGAACACGAAGCAGCCAGCCGGGTGCAGCTCCTCCACCTGGCCGGTCGTGGTGTCCTCGAGCACGATGGCGCCCAGCTTCCCGCTGCCGTCGGGCTTCGGCTTGAACTCCTTCGTCGAGCGGTTCAGCAGGACCTCCATCTTCTTGTGCATGCCCACCTTGTCCTGGAGCAGCTTGTTCGCGCGCAGCCGGTCCGCCCGCTCCACGATCGTGACCTTATCGACGAACTGCGTGAGGAACAGGCCTTCCTCCAGGCCGCTGTTCCCGCCGCCCAGGACGGCGAGCTGCTTCGCCCCCTTGTAGAACGGGCCGTCGCACGTGGCGCAGAAGTGGATCCCCGCCCCGATCAGGTCGTCCTCGCCCGGCGCGTTCGTTCGCCGGTACGACGAACCGGTGGCGATCAGCGCCGCCCGAGCGTGGTAGTGGTCGCCGGTGGCGGTCTCGACGTCGACCCGGTCACCGTCGTTGGTGATCGAGAGCACCGACACGGCCTGGAGCAGCTCGACCTCGTACCGCCGGGCCTGCTGCACGATGCGGTCCGCGAGCTCGGCACCACCGATCCCCTCGGGGAACCCCGGGTAGTTGTCCAGCCGTTCGGTGACGCCGGCCTGTCCCCCCAGGCCCTTGCTGTCGATCACCAGGGTCTGGAGGTTCTCTCGGGCGGCGTAGATCGACGTGGTGAGGCCGGCCGGGCCGCCCCCGATGATGATCAGGTCGTAGACGTGCATCATGGCCGTCCGCTCGAGCCCAATCTTCTCGGCGAGCTGCTCGTTCGTGGGCTCGGCCAGATGCGAGCCGTCGGGGAAGATGATCGTGGGGATGACGTTGTTTCCGTTGTTGCGCTCCTGGACGATCTTGACCCCATCCGGGTCCTGCTCGATGTCGTGCCACTCGAACGGGACGCGCTGGTCTCCCAGGAACCGCTTGGCCCGGCGGCAGTCCGGGCACCAGCTCGCGCCGTATACCTTGATCTCTGGAGTCCTCACCGTCGCCCTCCTGTGCCGCTCGGGTACGCGCACTCCGTCCTGGGGGCGCGCCCATCCGTTACACACGCCCGGGTCATCCCCGAGGAGCTCGGCGGGGCCCGGGACGACTGTAGCGTTTGCGGTAGTTCGGGAGACTGAAGAAGGCGTGCTTCGTGACCCCGGACGTCCGGGCACGCCCTTGAGGCACGCACGGAGATGACGCACGCGGGGGAGAGAGGGAACAAAGGTTTCGATGAGGGACGGGACCGCCTCGCTCACGTGCCGGGAACTGGTCGAGCTCGTGACCGACTACCTCGAGGGCGCGCTCCCGCCCGAGGAGCGGGCGAGGTTCGAGCAGCACATCGCGGGATGCCGGGGGTGCACCACCTACCTGGGGCAGATGCGGGAGATGCTCCGCCTACTCGGACGCCTCACCGAGGAGTCTGTCTCCCCCCAGGCCCAAGAGGCCCTCCTCGAAGCCTTCCACGACTGGAAGCGATAGCCGGCCTTCGGGTCCGGGCACGACGGCGCAGCCCAACCTCGCTCCGCCACGTGCTCAGGCGGACCCGCGCTCCAGCTCGAGGACTTTCGACAGGCGGCGGCGGTGGCGCTCCTCGCCGGAGAACGAAGCTCCCAGGAAGGCCAGGACGATCTCCTTCGCCGGTTCCACGCCGAGGACCCGGGCGCCCATCGTGAGCACGTTCACGTCGTCGTGCTCGACCATCTGGTGGGCCGTGTAGTGGTCGTGGGCCAGGGCCGCCCGGATCCCCCCGATCTTGTTGGCGGCGATCGTGGCGCCGGCTCCCGACCCGCAGACCAGGATGCCCCGCTCGGCCCGGCCGTCGAGGATCGCCCGGCACGACTCCCGAGCCACGTCCGGGTAGTCGACCGGTTCGCCGGAGTCCGGGCCCACCAGCACGGGCTCGTGGCCGGCCGCCACGGCGGTCTCGGCCGCGACCTCCCGAAGTGGGAGGCCGGCATGATCGGCTGCGAGCGCGACCCTCATGCGCCATCCGTGCAGGGAGGGCGGCCCCTCGTTACACGCGGGTCGTAACGGCCCCGGCCGGCGCGGCACACTAGGGCCCGATGCCGCGGATCGAGCTCATCATCGCACCGTCGATCCTGGCGGCCGACTACGCCGACCTGGCCGGCGAGCTGGCCCGGGTCGACGACGAGGCCGACTGGCTCCACGTCGACATCATGGACGGGCACTTCGTGCCGAACCTCTCGATCGGCCCCCCCGTCGTGCGCTCGCTCCGCAAGCACACCGACCTGGTGCTGGACTGCCACCTCATGGTGACCGACCCGGCCGACCTGCTCGAGCCGCTGGCCGAGGCGGGAGCCGACATGTGCAGCGTGCACGTGGAGCTCGGCGACCCCACGGCGCTCCTGAGGCGGATCCACGAGCTCGGCATGAAGGCCGGCCTGGTGATCGACGGGCCGACCCCGTTCGAGGTGGTCGAGCCCCACCTCGACGACCGCATCGACCTGCTCCTGGTGATGACGATCAAGGCCGGGTTCGGTGGGCAGCCGTTCGTCCCCGAGCACCTCTCGAAGGTCGAGCGCGCAACGGCGATCAAGCGAGAGCGCGGCCTGTCGTTCCACATCGAGGTCGACGGCGGCGTGAACCTCGAGACCGCGCCCCTCGTGGCCCGGGCCGGTGCGGACGTCCTGGTGTCGGGGACGGGGATCTTCGGGCAGCCCGACCCGAGGACCGCGGCGGCGGCGATCCGCGCGGCCGCCGCGGCGGCCCTTCGCTGATCTGACCCCGGCCTCAGCCCTGCACCAGTTGGGCCCGGGCCGCGTCCGCCACGGCCTCGGGCGTGAAGCCGAACTTCTTCTGGAGGTCCTTCAACGGCGCCGAGGCGCCGAACGTGTGCATCCCCACGATCGCGCCGTCGAGGCCCACGTAGCGCTCCCACCCGAACGTCGACGCCTGCTCGACGGCCACCCGGGCCCGCACCGAGCGCGGGAGCACCGACTCGCGGTATTCGTCGCTCTGCCGCTCGAACAGCTCCCAGGACGGCATCGAGACCACCCGGGCCCGGACGCCGTCGGCGACGACCTTCTCGTAGGCGTCCACGGCGAGCGAGACCTCGGTGCCGCTCGCCATCAGGATCACGTCCGGCCTGCCGTCGGCTCCGCGGCCATCGGAGTCCGCCAGGACGTACGCGCCGTACCGAACCCCGTCGGCAGGCGCGAACGTCGTTCGGTCGAGCGTCGGCATGGCCTGGCGCGACAGGATCAGGCACACCGGGTCGTGCTGGAACCGCATGAGCATGGGCTGGTGGGTCGGGCCGTCCTCGCCCACGCCGATCGAGTCGTGCGTGAAGATCAGGACCGTGGGGATCTCCATGATCGCGCCGAGGCGGATCGGCATCTTGTGGTACTCGGAGAAGATCAGGAACCCCGACCCGTACGGCCGCAGCTTCGACAGCGACATCCCGTTCACGATCGAGCCCATGGCGTGCTCGCGGATCCCGAAGTGGAGGTTCCGCCCGCCGCGGTCCTCCGCCGTGAAGTCACCGGCGCCGTCGAAGGTGAGCCGGGTCTTGGTGGAGGGCGCCAGGTCCGCGGAACCGCCGACCAGCCAAGGCACGTTCTTCGCGAGCGCGTTCAGCACCTGCCCGGAGGCGTCACGCCCGGCCAGGCCCTTGTCGTCCGGCGGGTACACCGGGATGTCCCGGTCCCAGCCGTCGGGGAGCTCCCGCCGCTGCATTTTGACCAGGTGGTCGCTGAGCTCCGGGTGCTCGCGCCGGTACTCCTCGAACCGGGCCATCCACGCATCGCGCAGCTCCCGGCCGCGCGCCCCGATCCCCTTCGCGAAGTGCTCGTACACCTCGTCGGGGACCAGGAACCGCGCGTCCTCGGGCCATCCGTACACCCGCTTGGTGGCCCGGACCTCCTCCTCGCCGAGCGGCTCGCCGTGCGCGGCGCTCGTGTCCTGCTTGGAGGGAGCGCCGTACGCGATGTGGCTGTCCACGATGATCAGGGTGGGCCGCTCGGTCTCCTTGCGGAACGTCTCGAACGCCCGGGACAGCGTCTCCAGGTCGTTCGCGTCGCCCACCCTGGTCACGTTCCAGCCGTAGGCGATGAACCGGGTCGCGACGTCCTCGGAGAACGCCCACGAGGTGTTTCCCTCGATCGTGATGTGGTTGTTGTCGTAGATCCAGCACAGGTTGGAGAGCTTCAGGTGGCCGGCCAGCGAGGCAGCCTCGGACGAGACGCCCTCCTCCATGCAGCCGTCGCCAGCCAGCGCGTACACGTCGTAGTCGAACAGCTCGAACCCCGGGCGGTTGAAATACGCGGCCTGCCACAGCCCGGCCATGGCCATCCCCACCGACGTTGCGACGCCCGAGCCCAACGGGCCCGTGGTGGTCTCGATGCCGGACGTCCACCGGTATTCCGGGTGCCCCGGGCACCGGGAGTCGAGCTGCCGGAACCGCTTCAGGTCGTCGAGCGACACCGAGGGCTCGCCGAGGGTCTCGTACGCGGGGTTGACCGCCTTCGTCCGAGTGAGGTGCAGCATCGAGTACAGCAGCGTGGACGCATGCCCCGCCGACAGCACGAACCGGTCGCGGTTCGGCCAGATGGGATCCTCCGGGTCGAAACGCAGGAAGCGCTGCCACAGCGCGCAGGCCACCGGCGCCATCGCCATCGGCGTTCCCGGGTGTCCGGAGTTTGCCGCCTGCACCGCGTCGATACAAAGGGTGCGGATCGTGGTGACGGACAGCCGGTCGAGCTCGGCGGCCGGGTCGTCATGCGCCATCGCTGGAACCTCCTCTGGAAACGGCTCGCACCACCCGTCCTCGCGGCTCGGCCCGACGTTACGTCATCCCCGCGGTCCGTGCGGCGAACTTCGCCACCCGCGTGTAACGTCGGCCCGCCTCTGGGGGACGCAAGCTCATCCCGCGACCGGAGGGGCATGGAGGGATGCAGTGACGACCGATCGCATCCAAGCCACCGAAGGCGGTCTCGTCATCGCCGTGGACCTGGGCGGCACGAACATGCGCGCGGCGGTGGTCTCGGCCCGGGGCGAGATCCTTTCCCGCCACGTGGACCCCACGCCGCGCGAGGCCTCCCACCCCAACGGCCTCGCGGCCCTGGTGCGGGAGGTGGCCGCGGGCTCCGGCGCGAGCCGAGCGGTGATCGGCGTCCCGGGGCGGGTGGACCACGCGGAGGGAAGCCTCGAGTACGCGCCGAACCTGCCGTCGCACTGGGCCGGCCACCTGTCCGAGTCCATGCTGTCCGGGGCCATCGGCATTCCCGTGGCGCTGGCCAACGACGCCGACCTGGCCGCCGTGGGCGAATACCGGTTCGGGGGCGGACGCGGGTCCATGGACATGGTGTACGTCACGATCTCTACCGGCGTCGGCTGCGGCGTGATCCTGGGCGGGCGGCTGGTGCACGGCCGCCGGTCCCTGGCCGAGGCCGGCCACACGGTGATCGACCGCCGAGCCGAGAATGGGCGGCGGACGTTCGAGGGCCAGGCCTCCGGCACGGCCCTCGGCCGCCTGGCGGAGGAGGCGGGGGTCGAGGCCCGGGGCCGTGAGCTTGTCGAGCTGGTTCGGCGGGGCGACCTGTCGGCTCGGCGGGCCTGGGACGCGATGGTCGAGGCCGCCGGGTTCGGCCTGGCCAACCTGGCCCACCTGTTCTCGCCCGAGGTGATCGTGGTGGGCGGCGGGGTGGGGCTGACCGGCGAGCTGCTGCTCGAGCCCCTCCGCGTCGCCGTCGCGGCTCACGGCCCCCGCGATCTCCCCGAACCCATCCGCATCGTCCGCGCCGAGCTCGGCGACGACGCCGGGCTGGCCGGCGCGGCCGGGTGGCGCGACACGTTCGTCCCCGTCGAACCGATGAAGGAGGCCATCGCATGAACGGACCGAAGCAGCTCGCCGACGCCGGCCAGAGCATCTGGCTGGACAACATCCGCAAGGGCCTGCTGACCGAGGGCACGTTGGAGCGGTACATCCGCGAGTACCACGTGACCGGGGTGACCTCGAACCCCACGATCCTGGAGAAGGCCATCTCCGGGAGCGCCGAGTACGACGAGGCCATCCGGGCCCGCGTGGCGAAGGGCCTGACCGACCCCGAGGAGCTCGTCTTCGCCCTGGCGCTGGAGGACCTCGGAGCCGCGGCAGACCTCCTCCGTCCGGTCTTCGACGCGACCGGCGGGGCCGACGGGTACGTCTCGGTGGAGGTGTCCCCCGCCCTCGCGTTCGACGCCCCCGACACGGTCGCCGCGGGCGAGGCCCTGTTCGCCAAGGCCGACAGGCCGAACGTGATGATCAAGGTGCCGGGCACGCCCGCGGGCCTAGTCGCCGTGGAGGAGCTGATCGCGAAGGGCATCCCGGTGAACGTGACCCTCCTGTTCTCCCCCGGCCACTACCTCGGCGCGGCCGAGGCATACCTGGGGGGCATCCAGCGCCGGAAGGCCGAGGGGCTGCCGCTGCCCGTGGGCTCGGTGGCGTCGGTGTTCGTGTCGCGGTGGGATGCCGCCGCCGACCCCCGGATCCCGGAGGAGCACCGGGGGAAGCTGGCCATCCACGTCGTGCAGAAGACGTATGCGGTCTACCGAGACCTGCTGGCCACCGACCGGTGGAAGGCGCTCGTGGAAGACGGCGCGCTCCCGCAGCGGGTCCTGTTCGCCAGCACCTCGACCAAGGACCCCAACCTCCCCGACACCTACTACCTGGGGCGGCTGGCCGCACCCGGTACCGTCGACACTGTGCCGGAGCCGACGCTGATCGCGTTCGCCGACCACGGCATGGTCGCCGAGCTGCTGGCTCCTGACTTCGCGCATGCCGAGTCGGTCATCTCGAGCATCACCGAGCACGGCGTGGACGTCGAGCTCCTGGCGGCCGACCTCCAGGACAAGGGGGCCAAGGCGTTCTCGGAGTCGTGGGCCTCGCTGCTCGAGAAGGTGCGGAGCAAGGTGGCGAGCCTGGTGGCCGCGTAGCTTTCGCGGCCACGACACAGTCGGCCACGACAAAGCGGAAGGAGTGGGATCGATGCAACTCGGGATGGTGGGCCTGGGGCGGATGGGCGCGAACCTGTCGCGCCGGCTGATGCGCCGCGGCCACGAGGTCGTCGTGTACGACGTGAGCGGGGACGCGGTCCGACAGCTCGAGAGCGAGGGCGCCATCGGCACCGCCTCGCTGGAGGACTTCGCGAACAAGCTCTCGAAGCCAAGGGCGGCGTGGATCATGGTGCCGGCCGCCTTCGCCGGCTCGACGGCCGACAAGCTCGCGGGGCTGATGGAGGAAGGCGACGTCATCATCGACGGCGGGAACTCCTACTATCGCGACGACATCGAGCGGGCCCAGCGGTACGGCGCGAAGGGCATCAACTATGTGGACGTCGGCACCTCCGGCGGCGTGTTCGGCCTGGAGCGGGGGTTCTGCCTCATGATCGGGGGCGACGGGAAGGTCGTGAAGCACCTCGACCCCATCTTCGCCGCCCTCGCGCCGGGGCCGGAGGCCGCGCCGCGAACGTCCGGCCGCGAGACGTCGAAGAAAGAGAGCACCGCCGAGGCCGGCTACCTGCACTGCGGGCCCGCCGGGGCCGGCCACTTCGTCAAGATGGTCCACAACGGGATCGAGTACGGCATCATGGCGGCCTACGCGGAGGGCCTGAACGTGATCCGAAACGCGAACGCCGGCAGCAAGGAGCGCGAGGCGGACGCCGAGACCACGCCGCTCCGGGACCCCCAGTACTACCGATACGACATCGACACCGCCGAGGTGGCCGAGGTGTGGCGTCGCGGCAGCGTGGTGGCGTCCTGGCTCCTCGACCTCACCGCCTCCGCGCTCGTGAAGGACCCCGGGCTGGAGCGCTTCTCCGGCCGCGTGTCGGACTCCGGTGAGGGACGGTGGACCATCCTGGCCGCGGTGGACGAAGGCGTGCCGGTGCACGTGCTGTCGGCCGCCCTGTACGACCGGTTCGAGTCCCGCGGCGAGTCCGACTTCGCCAACCGGGTCCTGTCGGCCATGCGCAGTGAGTTCGGCGGCCATGCCGAGAAGACGAGCTGAGGAGGAGGGCACCGCCGCGATGACCACGAAGATCACGCAGGCTCCCGAGTGGGAGGCCCTGGAGGCCCACCGGGGCAAGATGGAGGGGGTCCACCTCCGGGACCTGTTCGCCGAGGACCCCGCCCGGGGGGAGGCCATGACGCTCGGGGCCGGCGACCTGTACCTCGACTACTCGAAGAACCTCGTCACCGGGGAGACCCTCGACCTATTGGTGGCGCTGGCGGAGCGGGCCGGCCTACGCGAGCGGATCGACGCGATGTTCGCCGGCGAGAGGATCAACGTGACCGAGGACCGAGCGGTGCTGCACGTGGCCCTCCGCGCTCCGAGAGACGAGGTGATCGAGGTGGACGGCGAGAACGTCGTCCCTTGGGTCCACGCGGTCCTGGACAAGATGGCCTCCTTCGCCGAGCGGGTCCGGTCCGGCGAGTGGAAGGGCCACACGGGCAAGCGGATCCGAAACGTCGTCAACATCGGCATCGGCGGCTCGGATCTCGGCCCGGCCATGGCCTACGAGGCCCTCCAGGACTTCTCGGACCGGTCGATGACGTTTCGGTTCGTGTCGAACGTGGACGGCACTGACGTTTTCGAGGCCACCCGGGATCTCGACCCCGAGGAGACCCTGTTCATCGTGTCCTCCAAGACCTTCACCACGATCGAGACCCTCACGAACGCCCGCACCGCCCGCGACTGGCTGCTCTCGAAGCTCGGCAACCCGAAGGCGGTGGCCAACCATTTCGTGGCGGTCTCGACCAACGCGGAGAAGGTGGCCGAGTTCGGCATCGACACCGCGAACATGTTCGAGTTCTGGGACTGGGTGGGCGGCCGGTACTCCTACGACTCCGCCATCGGCCTGTCGCTGATGATCGCGATCGGCCCGGAGAGCTTCCGGGACATGCTGGCCGGGTTCCACCGGATGGACGAGCACTTCCGGACGGCACCGTTCGACCGGAACCTGCCGGTGCTGCTCGGGCTGCTCGGCGTGTGGTACGGCAACTTCTTCGGCGCGGAGACCCAGGCCATCCTGCCGTACAGCCAGCACCTGGGGAAGCTCGCCGCGTACCTCCAGCAGCTCGACATGGAGTCGAACGGGAAGTCGGTGGACATCGACGGGAACCCCGTCGACTACCAGACCGGGCCCATCGTGTGGGGCACCCCGGGTACAAACGGCCAGCACGCCTACTACCAGCTCATCCACCAGGGGACGAAGCTCATCCCGTGCGACTTCATCGGGTTCGTCCACCCCAGCCACGCCGTGGGCTCTCACCACGACCTCCTGATGGCGAACTTCTTCGCCCAGACCGAGGCCCTGGCGTTCGGCAAGACCCGCGAGCAGGTCGAAGCCGAGGGCATCCCGGCCCACCAGGCGCCGCACCGGACGTTCCGGGGCAACCACCCGACCAACACGCTCCTTGGGACCAGGCTCACCCCGCATGTGCTGGGACAGCTCATCGCGCTGTACGAGCACAAGGTGTTCACCCAGGGGACGATCTGGCGCATCAACTCGTTCGACCAGTGGGGCGTGGAGCTGGGCAAGGTCCTGGCTAACCGGATCGTGCCCGAGCTGGAGCCGGAGGCCGAACCGAGCCTCGCCCACGACTCCTCCACGAACGCTCTGATCCGCCGGTACCGCCGGATGCGCGGCGAGGGAGACTGAGCGATGGCGCTCGAACCGCCTGCGCCGCAGGCCATCGTGGTCTTCGGTGCGTCCGGCGACCTGGCCCGAAAGAAGATCCTGCCGGCCCTGTACAACCTGGCGTCGCAGGGGCTGCTCCCCGAGAAGCACGCCATCGTGGGGTACGCCTTCTCGGATTGGGGCGACGAGGCCTTCCGCGAATACGCACGGGGCTCGATCGCGGAGTTCTCCCGCACGCCGTTCGACGAGGAGGTGTGGAAGCCCTTCGCCGACTCGCTGTCGTTCGTGCCCGGCGGCTTCGACGACCCCGCGGCTTTCGTTCGCCTGGGTGACCGGCTCCGAGAGGTCGACGAGCGATACGACACCGACGGTGGCCGGCTGTACTACCTGGCCACGCCGCCTCCCTTCTTCGCATCGATCGCGAAGGGCCTGGGCGCGATCGGCCAGGCCACACCGCGGTCACGGATCGTGATCGAGAAGCCCTTCGGCCACTCCCTGGAGAGCGCGCGGGACCTGTCGCGGTCCGTTCACGACGTCTTCGGCGAGTCACAGATCTTCCGCATCGACCACTACCTGGGCAAGGAGACCGTCCAGAACCTGGTGGTCTTCCGGTTCGGCAACGCGGTCTGGGAACGGGTGTGGAACCGTGACGCCATCGACCACGTGCAGCTCACGGTGGCCGAGCAGTACGGCGTCGAGGGCCGCTCAGCGTACTACGAGAAGGCCGGGGCAATCCGGGACCTGCTCCAGAACCACATGCTCCAGGTGCTCTCGTTCGTCACCATGGAGCCGCCGCGCTCGCTCGAGCCGGAGGCCTTCCGCGACGAGAAGGTGAAGCTCCTGAAGGCCATCCGGCCCATCGACCCCGCCGACGTGGCACGCGGACAGTACGAGGGCTACCGCTCCGAGCCGGGGGTGGACCCGAACTCGCGGACCGAGACCTACGTGGCGGCCCGGCTGTTGATCGACAACTGGCGGTGGGAGGGCGTGCCCTTCTACCTCCGACACGGAAAGCGGCTGCCCCAGCGGGCCACGGAGATCACCGTGGTGTTCCGGGGGGCGCCGGACTACCTGTTCCGGGAGATCGGCCTGCCCAACCTGGAGCACGACCACCTCACGATCCGGGTCCAGCCCGACGAGGGCATCTCGCTCGCGTTCCAGGCCAAGGTGCCCGGACCGGGCTACAACGTGCGGCCCGTGCGGATGGACTTCGACTACGACCGGTCGTTCATGCACGCGCCCGCGGAGGCCTACGAGCGGCTCCTGCACGACGCGATGGACGGCGACCACACGCTGTTCACGCGAGAGGACGGCGTGGAGCGCTCGTGGGAGATCGTCACCCCCATCCTGGAGAACCCCGGGCCGGTCCACCCGTACGCCCCCGGCACGTGGGGCCCCGAGGAGGCCGACCGGCTGATCGCGCCCCGCCACTGGCACCTGGGAGGACAGGCATGAAGCGGATCATCGACGTCTCGCTCTCTATCGGGCCCGACCTGCTCATCTGGCCGGGCGACCCCCCGATCGAGGTCGCGCCCCGGCTCCAGATGTCGAAGGGCGATCCGGCCAACGTCTC
>DASWJF010000099.1:0-2055 GCA_036397275.1 Actinomycetota bacterium | reverse complement strand
ACGAGATCCGCCGCCTCGTAGCGGCCGGGGGGAAGCGCATCCGGCCGGCCTTCTGCTACTGGGGCCACCGGGCGGCGGGAGGCCCGGACGGCGAGCCCATCCTGCGCGCGGCAGCCGCCCTGGAGCTGTTCCACACGTTCGCGCTCATCCACGACGACGTGATGGACGAGAGCGACACGCGCCGGGGTGTGCCTTCGGCGCACGCCCGCTTCGCGGAGGCACGCTTCGCGAGTGCGCGCAGAGGGAGCGCGGATGCGGTGCGTTACGGCCGCTCGGTCGCCGTCCTTGCCGGCGACCTCGCGGCCGTGCTCGCGGACGACCTGTTGCTGGGATCGGGGTTCCCGCCGGACCGGCTCCTGCCGGCCCACCGCCGGTACATCCGGATGCAGACCGAGGTGGCGGCGGGGCAGTTCCTCGACGTCGGCGGGGCCGGATCGGAGGACGAGGCCGCGTCCCGCCGGGTGGCATCGCTGAAGACCGGGGCGTACACGGTGGAAGGGCCGCTCCACATCGGCGCCCTCCTCGCCGGCGGCTCACCGGACGTGCTCTCGGCGCTTTCGAGGTTCGCCGAGCCGCTGGGTCGGGCCTTCCAGCACCGTGACGACGTGCTGGACCACGGCGAGGGGACGGTTCCCGGGGCCACGGCCGCCCAGGTGAACCGGCTGATCGGTGAGGCCTGCGCGGCGCTGGACGATCCCGTCCTCGTCTCGGAAGGGGCCGTCGCGCTCCGATCGCTGGCGCTTGCCCTGGTCCTGCCGGAGGGCTGACACTTCCCATGTCAACCTCACGCAGCTTCGAGATGAACGGCGGCCCCATGGAGGCCCGGGTTGTAGGTCGCGCGATCCTGCCAGCACCGCCAGATGACGCGCACCCACGCCCGCGCCAGGATCCTCACGGCGTGCGGATGGTCGCACCCCCTGGCGATCGCCCGCCGGTAGACGTCCGCGGCCCACGGGGAAGCGTGGCGGGAGTTGTCGGCGAAGGTGGTGAGGGCCACCCTGAGGCGCTTGTTGCAGGCCCACCGGAAGCTCACGTCCCGATGCTTGCCCGAGGCGTGAGTGACTGGACACAGCCCGCCCAGCATGGCCACGGCATCTGGCTCGGGGTAGGCTTCCCGGCAGTCGCCCCACTCGGCGAGCATCTGGGCGGCGTTGATCTGACCGGACCGTGGCAGGGACGTGAAGACCTCGGCGTCTGGGTGCTCCCCGAGGTGGGCGACCACCGCCCGATCGAGGTCCTTGATCGAGCGGTTCAGCGAGCGCATCACCCGGACCATGGCCCGCACGGCGTCCGCCCTGGCCTCCGCTTCGACGCCACGGATCCCCTCCGGGGCCGCCCGGAGCCTGTCGAGCAGCTGAGCGGGGGGTCTCCTCCCGCTGTAGCCGGCCTTCTTCAGGAAGCTTCCGAGCCGGACCTCGCCGAGGCGGGCGGCGGCCTCTGGCGTGGGGTAGCGCTCCAGGAACGCCAGGCAGATCTCCGAACAGACGTCGGCGAAGATCACCGCAGCTCCCGGCCAGTACGCCTCGAGGCAGGCCCGGAGCTCGTTGCCCAGGGCCACTCGCTGATCCACCAGGTCGTCTCGGGCCCTCACGACCGAGCGAAGGGCCCTGGTCTCCTCGCTGAGGGGCTCCAGACGCCGGAGACGATGCCCGTCGGTGCGCGTCACATCCGCGATCACGTGCGCGTCCCCGGGATCGGACTTGGCCCCGCCCACGGCGTAGCGACGCCGCAGGTCCTTCATAGAGAACGTGGGGATCACCACGATTGGGTAGCCCGCCTCCAGGATCCGGTCGACGAGGCGCCCCTCGGGGCGCTCGATGCCCACCAGGACGTCCTCTTGCCTTGCCCACCCGGCGAGCCGCTTCACGAGCTCGTCGAAGCCCTCCTGCGAGTGGGCCACGGTGGCCCGCCCGCGGATCTTGCCGGCCGAGTCGACCACGCAGATGTCGTGGGACTCCGCCGCCCAGTCGATGCCGACGAACATCAGACCTCCTTCCGATCGGGGGGCCTACCCGGTGGCGGAAGCGCGTCGCGGTTCATTACCGACTGGCGCTC
>DASWJF010000098.1:0-3000 GCA_036397275.1 Actinomycetota bacterium | reverse complement strand
ACCCTGCCCATCGCCGAGGCGCCCTCCCGCAGCCGGGCGAAGGTGGCCGGGGTGGTTCGGCGGATCACGGTCCGGCCGCTGGAGGGCTACGAGTCGCTGGAGGCCCTGGTCTCGGACGGGAGCGGCGAGATGTCGATCGTGTGGATGGGGCGGCGGTCCATCCCCGGGCTCTCGCTCGGCACTCGCATCGTGGTGGAGGGGATGGTGGGCGAGCACGGGAACCGCCGGCGGATGGTCAACCCCAGCTTCGAGTTCTCCGCCTAGCACCTGACCGGCGTGCCTACGTGGCGTCCCTCCGCGGGCCGCTCGGGGTTCCCTCGCCGGTCGTCTCGCCCATGATCGCACTTCGCAGGGTCGCCTCGGCCTCACCCGCCGCCAGCGCCAGGACCTCGTCGCCCGGCGTGATCACCGTCTCCGGCATGGGGATGACCACGTGGCCCTCACGGAGCACCGCAACGATGGCCGAGTCCGGCGGCAGCCGCAGCTCGTACAGCGGCCGCCCGGCGTTCGGCCACGTGTCCGGGATCGTCAGCTCGACCAGCCCGACCCGGCCGCCCTCCAGCCGGAGGATCCGCACTAGGTCCCCCACGGTCACCGCCTCCTCCACCAACGCGGTGAGGAGGTGTGGGACCGAGACCGCCACGTCCACGCCCCACTGCTCGGTGAACATCCACTCGTTCCGGGGGTGGTTCACCCGGGCCAGGACCCGCGGGACGGCGAACTCCTGCTTGGCCAGGAGGGACGTGACCAGGTTGTCCTCGTCGTCGCCGGTGGCGGCGACCACCGCGTCGGCCGCCTTCAGCTCGGCCTTGTCCAAAACCCACGGCTCGCAGGCGTCGCCCAGGAGGAAGTCCACGTCCGGGGCCCACTCCTTCGCCACCTCCAGCGTGGCCGGGTCCTGCTCGATCACCAGAACGTCGTGGCCCCGAGCGGCCAGATCCGAGGCCAGGTACCGGCCCACGGCCCCCGCCCCGGAGATCACCACCCGCACGGCTAGTGCTCCCCGACCGGCGCCAGGATCGAGTCGAGCTCCTCCATCGCGTCCCGGTGGAGGATGAGTTGGACGATGTCGCCCTCCTT
This sequence comes from Actinomycetota bacterium, assembly GCA_036397275.1. Classification (GTDB taxonomy): domain Bacteria; phylum Actinomycetota; class UBA4738; order UBA4738; family HRBIN12; genus AC-69. Next base: position 1,920 of record DASWJF010000098.1, on the reverse strand, counting down.
GTACGCGCTGGAGGACACCGGGATGAACCCGTGGCCGCCCCGGTCCACTCCCACGACCAGGATCTTGCCGTCCGCGTTCATCGAGTTGACGGGCTTGCCGATCAGGTGATCGGGGACCTCGAGGCGCAGGCGGAACAGGTCCCCGCCGGCCAGGCTCTCCTTGATCTCCTCGCGGGGGTGGGACAGCATCAGAAGGATCTGCTTCACGCCCCACGTCGTCGTGGCTACGGTGGGGATGTTCAGGCGCTCGTAGATCTCCGCGCGGCGGGGATCGTAGATGCGGGCGATGACCTTCGGCACGTGGTAGTACTCGCGAGCTACCCGGGCGGAGACGATGTTCGAGTTGTCGCCGTTCGTCACGGACACGAAGGCATCGGCCTCCTTGATACCGGCCTCGTCAAGGAGATCCCGGTCGAACCCCAGGCCGACCATGGTTCGGGCCTCGAAGCCCGGGGGGAGCCGGTCGAAGGCCGAGGCCCGCTTGTCGATGATGGTGACCTGGTGCCCGGCCTTGCCGAGCTGGATGGTGAGCTCGGAGCCGACCCGCCCGCAGCCGACGATGATGACCTTCATCGAGCCGGTAGGTTAGCCCACCGGCCGGCGCGGGGGGAGGGACTCGACCGGCTTCGGGTCGGAACGAGCCTCGCCCGGCGGCCCTCCGGTCCGGTGGGGCCGCCTGCTGAAGTAGTAGGGGACGACCGCGATGTCCACGTGGTCGTACCGACCGAGCGACCTGGCGATCTTCCTGCTGGTTCGGTCGTGGAGCACCCGTTGGCGGAGCCTCGCGTAGTCGCGACGGGGCATCACCACCGTGATCTCGTTGCGCTTGCCCATGAGCTCGACCACGTACCGCTCGAGCGACCGGGCCACGTTCCGGTCCCAGCACTCGATGACGTCGAGCTCGACCGGGATCCCGAGCGCCATCCACCGCCGGATCAGCTCCTCCTGGTTCTCGAGGTCAACCGCCGCGTGGACCGCCCTGACCTCGGTGGTGCCGAGGGACAGGGCGTACCAGACGGCGCGGAGGGCGGCCCGGTCCGGGCTGTCGACGAGCACCACGACCCGGTGGCTGGCGCGGGGAAGGACCCGAAGGCGAATCGTGCCGTCGGAAGCCTCCGTCACGTCGTGCGCGGGCCCCGGGTGATCTCGGACGAGCGTGATGCTGACGCGGCCGTAGGGCAGGAGCGCCCGGGCCACGTGCGCGCCCGTCCGCCCGCGCCGGAGCCGCTCGAACGGGCCCATGTGCGCGGGACCGGGGATGATCACGTTCACTTCCGAATCGTCGGGAAGCGCGCCCACGAACCCGGCCAGGCAGCTCGCCACGTCGCCGTCGTTCCTGACCACCTTGAGCGGCACGCCGATGTCGAGCCCTCGCCACCGGCGCTCCAGTCCGTCCGCGGAACCTTCCTCGGTCTCGAAATGAACCGCCTGTACGCCCAGGGTCCGTAGCGTCTTGGCGTATTGGAGCGCGTGGACGGTCTTGCGGTCGAGGTCCTCCACCACGACCAGCGCGATGGGGCGGCGGATTGCGGAGGCGTCGAACCGGGGCAAGTCCTCGTCGAGCTCCTCGCGCTCCCGCTCGTACTGGCGGTTCAGCCGGACCAGCAGCCACACCATCACCGGCACGAAGAGCACGATCGCCCATGCGCCACCGAGGAACTTCGTGTAGCCGATGATCACCGTGACGACGGCGGTCGTGACGGCGCCAAGGCCGTTGATGAGCAGGCCACGGCGCCACCGGGGCTCCTTGATCCGGAGATGCCGCCGGGCCATGCCGGCCTGCGAGAGCGTGAACGAAGTGAACACGCCGATCGCGTACAGGGGGATCAGCCGGTGAACGTCGGCCTGGAACGCCACGATGAGTAGCGAGGACGCCACCGCCAAGCCCACGATGCCGTTGGAGAAGACGAGCCGGTGCCC
>DASWJF010000097.1:0-2043 GCA_036397275.1 Actinomycetota bacterium | reverse complement strand
GTTCGCGACCTGGGCCCGGTGGGCCTCCTCCGAGGTGTTCTGGGTGTGCACGGCCATGCCGGCCGCGACCTCGGTCGTGCACGAGGTGAACAGCTTGCGCTGCCCCTCGACCTCGACGTAGCACTGCCGGCAGGCCCCGATGGGCTCGAGCAGCGGATGATCGCAGAACCGGGGGATCTCGATGCCGAGCTGCTCCGCGGCCCGGATGATGAGCGTCCCCGCGGGGACGGTCGCCTCCTTGGAGTCGATGGTGAGCGTCACCAGATTCTCCGCCGGGAGGCGACCGCTCGGGGTCATCGAAGGACCTCCGACAGCGGGATCGGCCTGGGGGCCTCCGGCTCGGCGAGGGTCTCCGGTTCGGCGGGCGCCTCCAGCGCCGCCGGCGCTTCCGGCGCTTCCGCCTCATCGCCCGACGGCCCCTCCGTCTCCGCCCCCTCTGCCGGCCGGTCGGCGAACGGGCACCGGCCCAGGCGGACGTGGTCCTCGTACTCGTCGAGGAAGTGCTTCAGGGTGGACGAGATGGGCGAGACCGCGCCGTCGGCGAGGGCGCAGAACGCCTTGAACAGCATGTTGTCCCCGAGCTCCGAGAGGAGCGGAAGGTCCTCCGGCTTCCCGAACCCGTTCTCGATCCGGGCCAGGACCCGGGTCACCCACCACGTGCCTTCCCGGCAGGGCGTGCACTTGCCGCAGGACTCGTGAGCGTAGAACTGGAGGAGCCGCCGACACGCCTCGACCATGCAGTCTCGCTCGTCGGTCACGATCAGCGCGCCCGTGCCGAGCAGCGACCCCGCCTCGGCGATCGACTCGAAGTCCAAGCCCACGTCGAGGTGGTCGGCGGTGAGGAACGGCGTCGACGATCCGCCCGGGGTCCACGCCTTCAGCCGCTTGCCTTCCGAGATCCCGCCGGCCATCTCCTCGATCACCACGCGGGCCGGCGTTCCCATGGGCGCCTCGTAGTTCCCCGGCCGGTTCACCTTGCCGGAGACCGAGAAGATCTTCGTCCCCGGTGACTTCTCCGTGCCGATCCCGGCGAACCACTTCGCGCCGTTCACCATGATGTGCGGCACGTTGGCCAGCGTCTCCACGTTGTTGATCGCCGTGGGGCTCGCGTACAGGCCCTCCACCGCCGGGAACGGCGGGCGGAGGCGCGGCTGGCCACGATATCCCTCCAGCGAGGACAGCAGCGCGGTCTCCTCACCGCAGATGTACGCGCCGGCTCCTCGGTGCAGCACCACGTCGAGGTCGTAGCCGCTCTTCAGGATGTTCGTGCCGAGGAAGCCCTTGTCGTAAGCCTCCGCGACGGCGCGCTCCAGCACCCGGCCGGCGTGCAGGAACTCCCCCCGGTTGTAGATGAACGCCGTTCGGCACTGCACCGCGTACGCCGCGATGATCGCTCCTTCCAGAAACTCGTGGGGGTCGCGCTCGATGAGCTCGCGGTTGTTGTACGTGCCGGGCTCTGACTCGTCGAAGTTGACCACCAGGTAGGTCGGCTTCCCCGTGTCCTGGGGCACGAACGACCACTTCACCCCGGTGGGGAACCCCGCGCCGCCCCGGCCCCGAAGGCCCGACGTCTTGACCTCCTCGATGACCTCCTGCGGCGTCATCTTCAAGGCCTTCCTCAGGCCCTTGTACCCCCCTGTCTGGACGTACCGGCCGATCCAGACCGTGTCCGGCTCGTCCCAGTAGGCGGTGAGGATGCGGGGGTTCTCGCTCACCCGTCCCCCTCGGGCTCGAGGCCCGCCAGGATCCGGGAGGCCTGCCGGAAGTCGCCGGGGAAGGCGCCCCGGGAGGGCGGGGGCGGGTCGTCCCGGCGGAGCGCGTCGATCATCTCGACCAACCGCTCCTTCGAGATCCGGTCGTAGTTCGCGAAGTTCACCTGAACGACGGGCGCCGCGTCGCACGCCCCGAGACACTCCTCCTCGTGGAGGGTGAACCGGCCGTCCTCGGTGGCGTCCTCGCAGCCCGGGCCGAGCACGTCGTGGGCCTCCCGGTACAGCTCCTTCGCCCCCCGAAGCGCGCACGGAAGGTTCGTGCACACCGAGA
>DASWJF010000096.1:0-6127 GCA_036397275.1 Actinomycetota bacterium | reverse complement strand
TAACGAGATCATCGAGGAGGAGCTGTCCGAGAGCTCCGAGCTCAAGCTGGAGGAGCTCCCCAAGCCCCAGGAGATCTACTCCTTCCTCGACGACTACGTGATCGGGCAGGAGCAATCGAAGAAGGTCCTTTCGGTCGCCGTGTACAACCACTACAAGCGGATCCAGGTGGGGGCGAAGGACCAGGATGTCGAGCTCCAGAAGTCGAACATCCTGATCCTCGGCCCCACCGGGTGCGGCAAGACCCTCCTCGCCCAGACGCTGGCCAAGATGCTGAACGTGCCGTTCGCCATCGCCGATGCCACCGCGCTCACCGAGGCCGGGTACGTCGGCGAGGACGTCGAGAACATCCTGCTCAAGCTGATCCAGGCCGCCGACTACGACGTGAAGAAGGCCGAGACCGGGATCATCTACATCGACGAGGTCGACAAGGTCGCCCGAAAGAGCGAGAACCCGTCGATCACCCGGGACGTCTCCGGCGAGGGCGTGCAGCAGGCGCTGCTCAAGATCCTGGAGGGCACCACGGCCTCGGTCCCGCCGCAGGGCGGGCGGAAGCACCCCCACCAGGAGTTCATCCAGATCGACACCACGAACGTGCTGTTCATCTGCGGGGGCGCGTTCGCCGGCCTGGAGAAGATCATCGAGAGCCGGATCGGCAGCAGGGGCGTGGGGTTCGGGGCCGACGTCCGCCGGGTGGAGGAGAAGGACCTCGGCGAGATCCTGTCCAAGGTGCTCCCCGAGGACCTGCTAAAGTACGGACTCATCCCCGAGTTCGTGGGGCGCCTGCCGGTTCTCACCCACGTGCACAACCTGGACAAGCAGGCCCTGGTGGACATCCTCACCAAGCCGAAGAACGCGCTGGTCAAGCAGTACTGCAAGTTCTTCGAGTTCGATGGGGTGGACCTGGAGTTCAAGGAGGACGCCCTCACGGCCATCGCCGACCAGGCGAACCTCCGCGGCACCGGGGCCAGGGGGCTTCGGGCCATCATGGAGGAGGTCCTCCTGAACGTGATGTACGAGCTGCCGTCGCGCCAGGACGTCACGAAGTGCGTGATCGACCACGACGTCGTGCTGTCCGGCGTGTACCCCACGCTCGTTCCCCGGCCGGAGCCGAAGCGCGAACGCCGCGAGCGCACCGCCTAGCCGGATCGGTCCGGCCGAGTCCAAGCATTCCCGTAGACTCGCGGCATGAGCGTGCCCGAAAAGCCCAGCGTCGAGGGGCTCGAGGCGAAGTGGGACGAGTGGTGGGAGGCCGCTCGCACCTACCGTTTCGACCGGTCGCGGCTCCGCGAGCAGATCTACGCGATCGACACACCGCCGCCGACCGTCAGCGGCTACATCCACGTCGGCCACGTCATGTCGTACACCCACACCGACGTGATCGGCCGGTTCCAGCGGATGGCGGGGAAGATGGTCTTCTACCCGATGGGCTGGGACGACAACGGCCTGCCCACCGAGCGCCGGGTCCAGAACTACTTCGGGGTCCGGTGCGACCCATCGCTGCCGTACGACCCGACCCTGGACACCGACCGCCTGGACCGGCCGACCGACGAGCCGGTCGCGGTGTCCCGCCCGAACTTCATCGAGCTGTGCGGCCGCCTCACCGCGGAGGACGAGCGGGCCTTCGAGGACCTGTTCAGGCGGCTGGCGCTTTCGGTCGACTGGACCATGACCTACACGACGATCGACGCGGCGTCACGGCGAGCGTCGCAGCGGGCGTTCCTTCGCCTGCTGGAGCGCGGCCTCGCGTATCAGGCTGAGGCCCCCACGATGTGGGACGTCGACTTCCAGACCGCCGTGGCGCAGGCCGAGATCGAGGACCGCGAGATCGACGGGACCTACCACCGGGTGTCGTTCGAGCGTGAGGACGTGGGCGGGGCCGTCGAGATCGAGACCTCGCGCCCGGAGCTGATCCCGGCGTGCGTCGCGCTGGTGGTGAACCCCGGCGACGACCGGTACCGGGCGATGGTGGGCACCCGGGTGCTCACCCCGCTGTTCGGGTCGCCCGTGCCGATCGTGGCCCACTCCCTGGCCGAGCCAGAGAAGGGCACCGGCATCGCCATGATCTGCACGTTCGGCGACGTCACCGACCTCACGTGGTGGCGGGAGCTGTCGCTGCCGACCCGGGTGGTGGTCAAGCGGGACGGGACGGTCGCGCCGCCCCGGTGGGGCGAGCCCGGATGGGAATCCCGCCACCCCGGGGCGGCCAACCGCGCCCAATCGGAGATGGCGGGCCTGCCGGCGAAGCGGGCCAGGAAGCGGATCGCGGAGCTGCTCGCCGAATCCGGGGACCTCGTCGGCGAGCCCAAGCCGGTCAGGCACACCGTGAAGTTCTACGAGCGAGGCGAGCGGCCCCTCGAGATCATCTCCAGCCGCCAGTGGTTCGTGAAGACGCTTCAGTTCCGGGAGGACCTGCTGAAGCGGGGTCGGGAGCTCCGTTGGCATCCCGAGCACATGCGGGGTCGGTACGAGTCGTGGGTCGAGGGCCTGAACTCGGACTGGTGCGTCAGCCGCCAACGGTTCTTCGGCGTCCCGTTCCCGGTGTGGTACCGACTCGACGAGCACGGCGACCCGGACCACGAACATCCGCTCCTCCCGCCCGAGGACCGGCTGCCCATCGACCCGTCCGACGACCTGCCGGAGGGCTACACGGCCGACCAGCGAGGAAAGCCCGGCGGGTTCACCGGCGATCCGGACGTCATGGACACGTGGGCGACGTCGTCGGTGACCCCGCAGATCGCGGGGAAGTGGGTCGATGATGACGACCTGTTCGGGCGGCTGTTCCCCATGGACCTTCGGCCACAGGGCCACGACATCATCCGGACGTGGCTGTTCTACACGGTGTTGAAGTCGCACCTCGAACACGACTCGTTGCCGTGGACCAACGCGGCGATCTCGGGCTGGGTGCTGGACCCCGAGCGGAAGAAGATGTCGAAGTCCAAGGGGAACGTGGTCACCCCCATGCCGCTGCTCGAGCGGTACGGGGCGGACGCCGTCCGCTACTGGGCGTCCAGCGCGCGCCTCGGGGTCGACACGGCCTTCGACGAGAGCCAGATCAAGGTGGGGCGCCGCCTGGCCATCAAGGTCCTGAACGTGTCGAGGTTCGTCCTGTCGATCGAGGCCTCCGAGGGGCCCGTCACCGATTCCCTCGACCGCTCGATGTTGCTCCAGCTTGCGAGGGTGGTGGAGGAGGCGACCCGCGCGCTCGACGGGTACGACCACGCCCGGGCCCTCGACGTGGCCGAGCGGTTCTTCTGGGGCTTCTGCGACGACTACGTCGAGCTGGTGAAAGGACGAGCCTACGGCGGGCACGGTCCGGAGGCGGCGGGCTCCGCCGTGGGGTCGCTTCGCCTCGCGCTCGCGACCCTGCTGCGCCTGTTCGCGCCGTTCCTCCCGTACGTGACCGAGGAGGTCTGGTCGTGGTGGCGGCAGGGCTCGATCCACCTGTCCGGCTGGCCGGTGGCGGGCGAGCTCTTGGGGGCCGCGGACGGCGGCGATCTGGAGGTGTACGAGGTGACGGCGGCGGTGCTGACCGCCGTGCGCAAGGAGAAGGCCCTGGCCCGGGTCTCGCTCCGCGCGCCCGTGCAGCGGGTGAGCGTGCGCGATACCGCCGAGCGCATCGAGAAGCTGCGGCTCGCCCAGACCGACCTGATCGAGGCCGGCAACATCGAGGAGCTGGGGATGGGGGACGGCGACGGCGCGGGGATCGAGGTGGTTCTGAAGCCCCCCGGGGGCTGAGCCGGTGCGGTTCGAGGAAGCCCTGGAGGAGCTGGACGCCCGGCAGCCCGAGCGGATGGTGCCGGACCTCACCCGGATCACGGCCCTCGCCGAGCAGCTCGACGCCCCCCAGCTCAGGTATCCCACCATCCACGTCACGGGCACGAACGGAAAGACGACCACGGCGCGTTCCATCACCGGGCTCGCGTGCGCCCACGGCCTCACGACGGGGCTGTACACCTCGCCCCACCTGCATTCGGTGATCGAGCGGATCGCCGTGTGCGGGGAGCCCATCTCGGAGGAGGAGTTCGCCTCGGAGTACGAGCGGCTCCTCCCGGTGCTCGAGCTCGTCGATGCGAAGGGGCAGCGCGTGACGTACTTCGAGGCGCTCACCGCCCTCGCCTACGTTTGGTTCTCGGACAAGCCGGTGTCGCTCGGGGTGTTCGAGGTGGGCATGGGCGGCGTATGGGACGCCACCAACCTGGTCGCCGGCGACGTGGCCGTGATCTGCCCGATCGCGCTCGACCACCCGGAGCTGGGGTCCACCGTGGAGCAGATTGCGACGGAGAAGGCCGGGATCGTCAAGCCGGGCAAGGTCGTGGTCAGCCGGGAGCAACCGGAGGAGGCGTTCCGAGTGATCCGCGATCGGTGCGAGGGGTTCGAGGCCCGCCTGTTGTACGAGGGCCGCGACTTCGCGCTCGAAGAGCGGCGACCGGCCGTGGGCGGCCAGGTGATCTCGGTCCGCGGGCTCAACGCGACCTACGACGACCTGATGCTCCCGCTGTTCGGCGAGCACGTTGCCAGGAACGCGGCGGCGGCGATCGTTGCGCTGGAGGCGTTCCTGGACCGGGCCCTGTCCCCGAAGGTCACCCGGGCGGTCCTGGCGAAAGCGACGTCGCCGGGTCGGCTGGAGGTCGCCGCGCGGCGCCCGGTGATCCTGCTGGACGGCGCCCACAACCCCTCTGGGGCGCAGGCCCTGGCGACGGCACTTCGAGAGGCCTTCGCCTGGAGCCGGCTGCACGTCGTGATGGCCGTCTCGGCCAACAAGGACGTCGCGAGCATCGTGGCGGCCTTGGCCCCGCTCACCGACCGAGCGTACGCCGCGCGGAACGAGAGCGCGCGCTCGGGCGGAGCCGAACGGGTGGCGGAAGCCTTCGGCGAGGCCGGCGTTCCGGTGGTGTCGTTCGGCTCGGTGGCCGAGGCCCTGGACGCGGCGCGCGCCGACGCGGACGAGGAGGACCTCATCCTGGTGACGGGCTCTCTCTATACTGTCGCGGACGCCCGCGTGGCCCTCGGACGGGGAACCTGAACATGGCTGCGGAATCGACGCTGCTCATCGTGAAGCCGGACGCGGTGCGCCGGGGCCTGATCGGTGAGGTCCTGCGGCGCATCGAGGCCAAGGGCCTCCGCATCGCCGAGATGCGGATGATGGAGATCGACCTCCCGCTGGCCGAGGAGCACTACGCCGAGCACCGCGAGAAGCCCTTCTTCGGCGACCTGGTCGAGTTCATCACGTCCGGGCCGGTGGTCGTGGCCAGGGTGGAGGGTGAGCAGGCCGTGCCGGTGTTTCGGATGCTGATGGGCCCGACCGACCCCGTGGACGCCCCTCCCGGCACCATCCGGGGCGACTTCGGCACGGTCATCACCGAGAACCTGGTGCACGGCAGCGACTCGCCGGAATCGGCCTCGCGCGAGCTGAAGCTCTTCTTCGGGTAGGGAGAGCACCCGGGAGCGTCGCGCCTGCGCGGAGGGTCAGTCGGCGCGGCGGAAGGCCACCACCGCGTTCTGGCCGCCGAACCCGAAGGAGTTCGACACGGCGAGTCGCACGTCGGCCTGCCGAGCCTCGTTCGGCACGTAGTCGAGGTCGCACTCGGGGTCGGGCTTGCGGTAGTGGATGGTCGGCGGGATCACGCCGCTTTGGATCGCCAGCAGACACGCGGCGGCCTCCACGGCTCCAGCGGCCCCGAGCATGTGCCCGGTCATCGACTTCGTGGAGGACACGGCCACCTCGTGCGCGGCGTCCTCGCCCAGCGCGGCCTTGATCGCCTTCGTCTCGGAGGCGTCGTTCAACTGGGTGGACGTGCCGTGCGCGTTCACGTAGTCGACGGCCTCCGGCTCCTCGCCGGCGTCGTCGAGGGCCCGGCGGAGCGCCAGGGCGGCGCCCGAGCCCTTCGGATCCGGCGCCGTGATGTGGAAGGCGTCCGCGGAGGCGCCGTATCCCGCGACCTCCCCGTAGACCCTCGCTCCCCGGGCCCGGGCCCGGTCCTCCGTCTCCAGGACCAGCGCGCAGGCTCCCTCGGAAAGCACGAAACCGTCCCGGTCGGCGTCGAACGGGCGGCTGGCGCTCTCGGGATCCGGGTTCTTCGTCAGCGCGGTCATCTGTGCGAACGCGGCGATGGTGAGGGGCAGGGT
>DASWJF010000095.1:0-3978 GCA_036397275.1 Actinomycetota bacterium | reverse complement strand
GGGATCCCAGAGCCGCGATCGGTCACGCTGACCGTGGCCCAACCGTCTTCCTCCTCGACCAGCACATCCACCGGGGCGTCGGGCGGGGAGTACGAGAGCGCGTTGCGGACGAGGTTCGCGATGGCTCCACGGAGGTGGCCGGGATCGATCCGGGCCCGCACGTGGCGCGGCCCGTGGACCGAGACCCGCCCGTCCCCCATCTCCAGCTCGCATGACTCGACGGCCTGCCCCACCACCCGGACCAGGTCGGTCTCGCGGCGACGGAGACGTCCCGCCCCCACCGACCAGCGAAGGAGGCCGTCCACGAGCTCGGCCAGCTGCTCCAGCTCCCGGAGGGACCGGCGGAGCAGTGCCTGGCTCCCGGACCCGTCCTCTCCCCGAAGGAGGAACTCCAGGACGGCCTTCACCCCCAGGAGCGGCCCCCTGAACTCGTGCGCGGTCCACGCGATCCCCAGGTCGATCCGCTCGCTGCGCCGTTCGGCGTTGACCTTGGTGGTGAGGTAGCGGAGGACCTCCCCGAGGAGGGTCCCAACGACCTCGAGAGACTGCCGCGCCGGCGCGCTGACGTGCGCGGCGAGCAGGAACGCGTCTCCAGCATCGACCACCTGGACGTCCTCCACCCCGAGGACGTCCCCGAACCGGCGCACGATGTCGTGGCGCTCGGTCATCGCGAGCGATCTCCAGTCCGGGAGGATGGCCATCTCCGCCTGGAGCTCCTTCCGCTTCCTTGTCCCCACGCCGCGCGCCTCGGTGAGGACGAAGTCCGCCGTCTCGTCGAACGCGACCCACGCCGCAACGGGGACGCGGAACCGTTCGCACACGAACCGTACGGCGATCCGGGCCGCCGCCTCCGGGGACGGAGCCCGCACCAGATCCCGGCCGAGGCTCGCCGCCCGCTCCAGGGTCTCCACCTGGCTCCTGAGACGGCCCTCCTCCGACACGTGGCACAGGGCGCTGGCAACCTGAGCGGCCACCGCCTCCAGCACGTCCCACCGCTCCTCGACCGCAGTTCGCGGCGCCACCACTTCGAGGACGCCCAGGGACCTCCCCCTGCAGACGAGGGGGAGGAGGACCATCGTGCGGCCGGCCGGCCCGGACAGGTTCAGGCGAACCGGTGACTTCGACCGGAAGGCCTCGCGCCGCCTGGCGGAGCGCCTTCGGCCCGCACCGTCAACGTCGGCTTCCCTCGATGACGCACGCAGACGACCCGCCCCATCGGGGAGGGCCAGCCATGCCCCCACCCCATCCGTGCCGAGAGCAGCCTGAACCCACCCGCCCACCGACGCCACGACTTCGTGGAGGTCGGTGGCCGCGGAGAAAGCATGACAGAGATCACGCAGGACTTGCCCGGGGGAGTAGCGACCAGTCGAGACCGATGGGTCCACGGAACCACTCCACAGGATGCTTGGCCGGAAAACAGGGGCAAAGGATAGAGCGCGGAGCGCGTTCATGCAAATGGGGGAGGCCGAACGGGGTACCCTAGATGAACGCGAACCGCGCTCGATATTACCGCCCCGCGCGCCACCGGACGTAAGGAACTTACGGTCCCGAGAGGCTGGTGCGGGGTAGAGGGAACCCCTACACTGACCGGGTTTCGCCGTCGCGCGACGATCGCCAGCGTCCCCCCCGCGGGTGGATGGGCTGACCATGGATCGATTCACCGCAGAGGTCGGCCGGGCGCTGCGCCGGGCCCGGCAGGCGAGGGGACTGACCCTACGGGAAGTCGGTCGTCTTTCCCACGGCCGGTTCAAGCCCACATCGGTGGCGGGCTACGAGCGGGGCGAGAGGAAGATCTCGCTGGAGCGCTTCCGCGACCTGGCCGATTTTTACCGCATCCCCTCGGATCGGCTCCTCGGCCGGGTGCTGGACCGGCTCGATCCCGAGGGCCGGCGCGAGATCGTCGTCGACCTGCGGCGCCTCGCCGAGGAAGAGGCGGAGGAGGCTCGACTGATCTCCGACTACGTACGGGATGTGCAGGCCGCCCGGGGCGACTACCGAGCGGAGCTCATCACCTTGCGCTCCGGAGACGTCGAGATCCTGGCCAGGGCCTCCGGCCGGGAGCCGACCGAGCTGCTCGGACGGCTAAAGGGCGTGGTCCGTCGTGGCGGCGAAGGCGGACCCGAGCGGCCGCGACGGGGGGGGCCCCCGACGTCGGCCCCCGCCGGACGTTAGCTGGCCTCAGATCCCCTTCAGGTAGGCCACGGTCTCGCTCAGGCCGTCCACGAGATGGGTCCAGGGATGCCACCCCAGGAGCTCCACGGCCGACCCGACGTCGAGGGCGATCCGGCGCACCTCGCCGGGCGGCAGGGGCCCGCTGGCCGGCTGGCCGGTGAAGCCGGTGATCTCCGCCAGCATCCGGTACAGACCGTTCACCGACGTCTCCAGGCCGGTCCCGATGTTCACCAGCCGCCCGCTCCCCTTCTCGGCGGCCAGGGAGAGGGCGTGGGCCGCGTCGTCGATGAACACGTAGTCCCGGGTCTGGTTCCCGTCCCCGAAGATGGTCGGCGTCTCGCCGGCCAGCATCTTCGCGGCGAAGATCGCGACCACCCCCGCCTCGCCGTGCGGGTCCTGCCGGGGCCCGTACACGTTCGCCAGGGCCAGGGCCGTGTAGTCGGTCCCCCGAAACCGCTCGTAGTAGGCCAGGTAGTCGAGGGCTACCTTCTTGCTGATCCCGTACGGCGACACGGGATGCGACCCGGCAGCGGCCGTCTCCTTGACCGGGACCCTGCGCGGCTCCCCGTACAGGGTTCCCCCCGACGCCGCGTACACCACCTTCCGCACGCCCGTCTTCGCGCAGCACTCCATTACGTTCAGGAGCCCCATGACGTTCACGCTGGCATCGAAGGTGGGATCGGCGATGGAGGGCCGGACGCCGGACTGCGCGGCGAGGTGCATCACCACCTCGGGCCGGTGCCGCTCGAACAGCTGCACCAGGCCCTCCGCCCGGAGGTCGATGTTGAAGAACGTGAACTCCGGACCGTAGCCACGGGCCTCGGCCAGGTTGGCGATCCGTCCCGTGCTCAAGTCGTCCACCGCCACCACCCGGTGCCCCTCCGCCAGGAGCCGGTCGCACACGTGCGAGCCGATGAACCCGCCGCCCCCGGTCACCAGGTACGTGGTCACGATCCGAGCTCCAGCCCGGGATCGGCGCCGACGTCGAACGACGTGCGCTCCCCGCGGGCCAGGCGCGACGCACCCGCCACGGCGATCATCGCCGCGTTGTCCGTGCACAGTTCGAGCGAGGGAAGGACCACGCCGATCCCGGCCTCGGCTCCGGCCTTCTCCATCCGTTCGCGGAGCCGGGTGTTGGCCACCACCCCGCCGCCCAGGAGGATCGTCTTCACGCCCTTCTCCCTGGCCGCCGCGATGGTCTTCGTCACCTGCACGTCGACGATGGCCTCCTGGAACGAGGCCGCGAGGTCGGCCGGGTCCACCCGCCGCCCCGCCGCCCGCTCCGCCTTCACGTGGCGCAGCACCGCGGTCTTCAGCCCGGACAGCGAGAAGTCGTAGCCCCCCGTGTCCATCATGGCCCGGGGGAACGCGATGGCGTCCGCCTTCCCCCTGCGGGCCAGCTTGTCCAGGGCCGGTCCCCCCGGGAACCCCAGGCCCATGAACCGGGCGATCTTGTCGAAGGCCTCGCCGGCGGCGTCGTCCACGGTCTGCCCCAGGACCTCGTAGCGGTGCTCCTCCAGCATGTGGACGAGCATGGTGTGCCCGCCCGAGACGACCAGGCACACGTACGGTGGCTCGGGCGGGCCATGCTCGATGAAGTTCGCGTGGATGTGGCCCTCGAGGTGGTTGACCCCGATGAGGTCGGCCCCGGTTGCCAGGGCCACGGCCTTGGCCGCCGCGATGCCGACGAGCAGTGCGCCCACCAGCCCCGGGCCGATGGTCACGGCCACCCCGTCGATGTCGGCGAACCGGCAGCCCGCCCGCTCCAGGGCCTCGTCCATCAGCGGGTTGAGGGCCTCCACGTGC
>DASWJF010000094.1:0-4576 GCA_036397275.1 Actinomycetota bacterium | reverse complement strand
GGACGGGTGGCCGGCCAGCTGTCGAAGCGGCGGACCGTCGCCACCACGCTTCCCCAGGCCGTCGGCCGTTCCCCCGCGGAGGCGGTGCAGGCCACGGTGGAGGGGATGCTCCTGGGGTCGTACCGGTTCGACCGCTACAAGTCCGGCAAGGTGGGGGACGGGCCGGAACGGCCCGCGCTTCGGACGGTCAAGGTCCTGGGCGGAGCGCGGTGGGACACCAAGCCCATCACGCGCGCAGCGGAGGAGGCCATCGCCGAGGCCGAGATCGTGAGCGACGCCGTCCTGTGGGCCCGCGACCTGGTGAACACCCCCGCCGGGGACTGCACGCCCGACGACCTGGCCCGGCATGCCCTGAAGATGGCCAAGGAGTTCGGCCTGGAATGCAAGGTCTGGGCCGAGGCCGAGCTGGCGAAGGGCCGGTTCGGCGGGATCCTGGGGGTGGGCCAGGGAAGCGTGAACCCCCCCCGCCTGATCGAGCTCCGGTACCGCGGCGCGACCGGCAACCGGCCTCCCATCGCGCTGACCGGGAAGGGCATCACGTTCGACTCGGGCGGGCTGTCGTTGAAGGAGCCCGCAGGCATGGAGTGGATGAAGGCGGACATGGCCGGGGCGGCATCGATCCTGGCGACCATGAAGGCCATCGCCCGGCTGAAGCCGAAGGTGAACGTGATCGCGGCCATCCCGTCGTCGGAGAACATGCCGAGCGGCTCGGCCATCCGTCCCGGCGACGTGATCACGCACCGCGGCGGCAAGACCTCCGAGGTGGTCAACACCGACGCCGAGGGGCGGCTGGTCCTGGCGGACGCTCTGGCCTACCTGGCCGAGCGGAAGCCCCGCTCCATCGTCGACGTCGCGACCCTCACGGGGGCGTGCATGGTCGCATTGGGCCGGGACCTGTACGGCGTGATCGGGAACGACCCGGGCCTGGTCCGGGACATCATGGCCGCGGGAGAAGCGACGGGCGAGCGCGGATGGGAGCTCCCGCTGTGGGACGGCTATCGGGAGCTCGTGAAGTCCCACATCGCCGACGTCCGCAACTCGGGCAAGGACCGGTGGGGCGGAGCCATCACGGCCGCGCTGTTCCTCTCGGAGTTCGTCGGCGACACGCCGTGGGCGCACCTGGACGTGGCGGGCCCCGCGTACCCGGAGAAGGCCGGCGACTACTGGCCGAACGGGGCGACCGGCGTCCCCGTCCGCACCCTGGTCCGGTACGTCCTCACCCAGGCGAAGCGGCCGGCGCGCAGCCGGTAGGCGGCTACGGCTTCTGGCCGACCGCCAGCCAGACCTCGCGGAAGTCGTTCACGGGGTCGGAGAACCGCTCCTGGAAGACCCCGCGGGCGCGGCTCCGGAAGGACTCCCATCCCGCCGGCCCGAGCATCGAACGCAGGAACCGGCCGGTGGACCAGGTGCCGAGCCCCTCGACGTACTCGTCGAGGGCATAGGTGAAACGGTACTCGCGGCGCTCGGTGCGGATCTGCCGGAGCCCCGCGTCCATCAATGCTTCCTCCAGAGCCGCTCGGTCGGCGAACCGCTCGCCCCACGGGACGGCCTGGGCGTGGATGTCCCGGAGCAGCGGCTGGCCGACGGTGGCCTCCACGAGCCCGAACCACGTCTTCTGGAGGTCGTCGGTGTTGTCGGCCCACGAGGACATCCCGAGCCGACCCCCGGGCTTCAGGACCCTGATCATGTCGAACAGCGCCGTCTTGTACTTCGTGAAGTGCGAGACCACGAAGTTCGCCGTGACCACGTCGAACGTTCCGTCGCGGAACGGCAGGTCGATGGCGGAAGCCGCGGCCAGCCGGAGGCCGGGCCGGGCCCGGGAGGCCTCCGCCAGCATGCCGAGAGACACGTCGATGCCGACGGCGAGGCCGCCGGGGCCCACGGCCTCGGCGGCCTCGCTCACCGCGACGCCCGTGCCGGTGCCAACGTCGAGGACCCGCCCACCGGCCGAGGGTCGGGCCATGGCGACGAGATCGCGCGCCGGCCGGGCCATGCGAGGGGCATGGATCCGCTCGTAGGCCTCCGCGATGCCGTCGTAGGAACGCCAATCGTCCATCCGGCGAACCAGCCTATCCGGTGAGGCCTCGTTTCACCCCGGGTAGGCTTACCGCGGTATGGAGGGCGGCGCATGAAAGGCCCGGCCGGCGTGACGGCGCTTGTGTTGGGCGAAGTCGCCGCGGGCGGCGTTGCGTTCCTGTTCCTCACCCCGCTGTGGAACGAGGTCCGGCGGGGGTTCTTCACGCTCACAGGCCTCGTCATCCTGGTCGCCGCCGTCGCGGCGTGGCGGTCGGCGGCCGCGGGGCTGGTGGAGGGGAGCGAGTCCGGCCTGTGGGCGATGCGGTTGGCGGGGGCGCTGGCAGGGGTGACGCTGCTGTGGGTCGTCCTCCTCCTCCTGCGGCGGGCGGCGGCGACCCGTGTCGTCGGGGTCGTCTCGGTCCCGCTCTCGGCGGCGATGCTCGCGGCCATGGCCGGCACGGCCGAGGGGTCGGCGATCGTGGGGTTCCTCCAACTGCTGGCGGGCGCCGCGTTCCTCGGCGCCGTGACCGACGGCCTATTGCTCGGACACTGGTACCTCACCGACCGGGGGCTGTCCCGCACACCGATCAACCGCTCGACCACGTTCCTGATCGTCGCCGTGGTAGCCGAAACCGCCGCGGTGATCGGGGGCGGCTTCGGGCCGACCCGGGCCAGTTCCGAATTCAACCCCCTCCTCACCTCAGCAGGGCTGGCGTCGTGGATCGCGCTCGGGATGGTCGCCGCCACCGCGCTCATCGCCGGCCTGATCCGGGCGTCGCTCCGGGGAACCCGAGCCTCGGCCGTGCAAGCTGCGACGGGTTTCTTCTACCTCGCCGTCATCACCGCGATCACCGCAGAGTTCGCGGCCAAGGTCAGGTTCCTGCCCTAGCCCATGGTCCCGGCGGTCATGGTCCTGGGCTTCGCGGCGGAGATGGTTGCGTGGTGGGCCGTGGGCGCTCGGCGCGCCGGTGTGTGGCCGGTCATGGGGCTCACGCTTCCGGCGATGGGCGCTGCGGCGGTGATCGCGGATCCGCCGTCCCTGTCGCCGGCGGTGGTGCCGGAGCTCGCCGTCATCGCCGGCGCGGCGGCCGGCTCAGCGCTGTACGTGGCGACTCGGGCCTTCGTGGCCATCGTAACGAGGTGGCGGGCCTTCCAGCGACAGTCCATCGAGATGTACGAGCGGCAACGCGGGCTGCCGCTTGCCCTGGCCGTGGTGCTCGCGGCGGGACTCGTGGTGACCGGCGAGGAGCTGTTCTGGCGGGGTCTGTTCGAGCCGCGGCTTGCCGAGGCCCTTGACGGTCGAACGGCCGGGGCCGCGGCCACCTGGGCCACGTTCGTGCTCGCGAACCTGCCCAGCCGCAACCTGGCCATCGTCGGCGGGGCGGTGGTGGGAGGCGCCGTGTGGGCGGCCCTCGCGTGGTGGACGGGCGGCGTGCTCGCCAGCCTCCTCTGCCACTCCGTCTGGACTGCCCTCATGCTGTCTTTTCCGGTGGTGAGGATCCCGGCGCGAGAGGCGACGTGACCCAGCCCTTGCCGGCCGAATTCGAACAGGCTCTGGAGCGCGGTTCGTTCTGCCACGTGGCCGCGGAGACCCGCCACGGACCGCACCTCACGCCGATGGTGTTCGTCCTGTCCGGGGGACGAGTATGGGTGACGACGTCCCGAGGATCCGTCAAGGCCAGGTCGTGGCGCCTCGACCCTCGGGCGGGCGGGTTGGTTCGCGACGGCACCCGGGCGGTGACCTTCGCCGGCCGGGCGACGCCCTACGATGTTCTCGGCGTCGAGACATGGGACCGAGCCATCCGCCGGGTGCCGTGGCTCGTCGAAGCGTCCGTGCGGTTCACCCGGAAGAACGCGAAGTTCTTCGCGGGATACGCAGTGGATCTGAGACGAGTGCCGCTGGCGTGGACCCCGCCCTGGCGGGTGTTCGTCGAGATCGAGATCGAACGGGCGGCCATCGTGGACGATGACGGGGTCCGCGAGACATGGGGCGAGTGGGGGAAGACGCTCCCGTCCGGCGAGGCGTTCCGGGCTCGGCGGAGCGGGCCCGACGCCCTGGCCGCGCTCCCGGACGACGTACGCGAGGCCCTGGGGCGCAAGGGGAACGCGGTGCTGGCCGTGGACGGACCAGCGGGGGCGGCGGTGCTGCCGGCGTCTTGGGGGGCGGATGGGCCGGCCCTGTACGCGGCCCTCCCGCAGGCCACGCTCGCTCTGGCCGGCCTGGAGAGCCCAAGGGCGCCGGTCGCCCTGGGCATCGACCGGACGTCCTGGTGGCGGGCGAGGCGGATGGTTGGGGCCATGGTCCGGGGCGGCGGGGAGGCGTTCGCGGTGGACCGCCTTCGGTCCGGGGGGAAGTCGGCCGACGCGAACGTCAGGCTCACCGGGGGGGACCCGAGCGGGGCCGCCCTGGTCCGGGTCCGGCCGGAGCGCGTCGTGTGGTGGCGGGGTTGGTCGAGCGGGAGTGCACGGCTCTCGTGACCGTGGTGAGTGTGGCCGTGGAGGTGGACGCCCCGCCCGAGGCGGTGTGGTCCGTAGTGTCCAACCCCCGGAACCTTCCCCA
>DASWJF010000093.1:0-3121 GCA_036397275.1 Actinomycetota bacterium | reverse complement strand
CCATTCCTTCCCCGCCTCGTACGGCCCGCTCGACGGGCGGGCCGGTATTCGCACCCCGGCGCTACACGCGCCGGCGCTTCTTCGGCCGGCACCCGTTGTGGGGCACCGGCGTCACGTCCTGGATGCCGGCCACCTCGAGGCCGGTCGCCGCGAGGGAGCGGATGGCCGTCTCGCGGCCCGACCCCGGGCCCTTCACGAAGACATCGACCTTCTGGAGCCCGTGTTCCTGGGCCTTGCGCGCCGCGGACTCGGCCGCGAGCTGAGCGGCGAACGGGGTGGACTTTCGGGAGCCCTTGAACCCCACGTTGCCGGCGCTCGCCCACGAGATGGTGTTGCCCTGAAGGTCGGTGATCGTGATGATCGTGTTGTTGAACGTCGACTTGATGTGGGCTTGGCCGTGGACGACGTTCTTCTTCTCTTTCTTCCGGGCCTTCTTGGCCTTGGGCTTCGCCATCGCTCCTGCCTAGCCCTTCTTCCCGACGGGCTTCTTCTTGCCCGCCACGGTCTTCTTCGGCCCCTTACGGGTACGCGCGTTCGTGTGCGTCCGCTGCCCGCGCACCGGGAGGCTTCGGCGATGCCTGACCCCCTGGTAGCTGCCGATCTCGATCTTGCGCTTGATGTCCTGAGCGACCTCGCGGCGGAGATCGCCCTCGACCTTGTACGTGCGGTCGATGTGCTCGCGGATGCGGGCCACCTCTTCCTCGGAGAGGTCCCGCACCTTCGTCCCGCCGGCGAGGCCCGTCGCCGACACGGTCTCGAAGGCACGCGTCGGTCCGATCCCGTAGATGTAGCGGAGGGCGATATCGACCCGCTTGTCGCGGGGAAGGTCGACGCCTGCGATCCGAGCCACTCGCGCTCCCTCCTATCCCTGCCGCTGCTTGTGCCGGGGGTTCGTGCAGATGACCCGAACCTGGCCGCGCCGGCGGATGATCTTGCACCGTTCGCACATCTTCTTCACCGACGGCCGGACCTTCATCCTGCGAACCCTTTCCCTCACTTGTAGCGGTACACGATCCTGCCGCGCGTCAGGTCGTACGGCGACAGCTCCACCAGCACCCGGTCCCCAGGGAGGATCCGGATGTAGTGCATCCGCATCTTTCCCGAGATGTGTGCCAACACGTTGTGCGCGTTGTCGAGTTGCACCCGGAACATGGCATTAGGCAGCGGCTCGGTGACCGTGCCCTCTACCTCGATAGCGTCCTTCTTCGACAATCTCTCCCGGTGTTCCTGGTCACGGACACGCCGACCCGCCCGAAGACGAGCCGAAACCGCCCCCGGACGAGGGCGGACCAACAGTATAGGGGCGCCTCGTCGGTCCCGTCCACGCGGAGGCTCGGCCTCGAGGGGCTCGGTGGCAAACCCGCAGCTAGAGGGCGGTGTGTGGCTTACGGACCGGGCTTGGTCGGTGCCTCCCTCTGCCCACTGGAGGCCGCGTCCGCGGGCCCGCCGGCGTGCGCGTTCTCCACGATCACGAACTGGTCCCCGACCGGCCCTCCCTCGATGGTGGCTTCCAGGTGGCCGACGTTGTCGAGCATGTGGTCGCGGATGTCCCGGAGCTGGTCCAGCAACGAGTCCCGGCGGGCCGTGAGGTCCGAGACGACCTGTTCGGCCTCTCGCCGGGCATCCCGAAGCGTCCGTTCGGCCAGCCCGCGCACCTCTTCCGCCTTGCCCTGTGCGTCGAGACGGAGGCGCTCGGCGTCGGCCCTGGCCTCGGCCAGGATGCGGTCGGCCTCCACCTCGGCCTCCTGGCGGAGCCTCTCGACCTCGTGGTCGAAGGTCCGCACGACGTCGGCCACCCGAGCGGACACGGCGTCGTACGGATCCTGGGCCGCAGGGCCCGGGTCACTGGCGGCCCCCTGCCGGCGAGCCTCCCGGACCTCCGATTCGAGCTTGCGCACCTGGTTCTCCAGATCCTGGACGTGGTCGGCCACCCGGCCCAGGTACTCCAGGACCTGGTTCGGGTCGTAGCCGCGCCACACCGTGGCGAACGTCGGCTTTCCAACGCGGGCCACGCCCGCCGAAGGCGTCAGGTCCGGCGTCTCGGTACCCATGGATGCCTCCTGTCGATCTCGAGCAACTCCTGCCTCGGCGGACATTACCCCCGTCCGGGCCACCCACGCTACCGCCGAATGGTCAGAACCTCGTGGCCGTCGTCCGTGACCGCGATGGTGTGCTCGAAGTGGGCTGCCAGCGACCCGTCGGCGGTCACGACCGTCCAGTCGTCGGCCAGCACCCGGGTGGGCCAGTCCCCCATGGTGACCATGGGCTCCACGGCGAGCACCAGCCCCGGGCGGAGCTCGGGTCCCCTCCCCGGCGGCCCGTAGTTCGGGATCTGGGGGTCCTCGTGGAGGCTCCGGCCGATCCCGTGGCCCACGTACTCGCGAACCACCGAGAACCCGGCACCCTCCACCACCTGCTCGACGGCGTGGGACACGTCGGACAGGCGCCCCCCCGGGCGGACCTGGGAGATGGCGGCCTCCAGGGCCTCCTCGGTCACCCGGACGAGCTTCTCGGCCTCCGCCGAAGGCGGCTCGCCCACGAACACCGTGACGGCCGAGTCCGCGTGGTAGCCCTCCCAGATGGCCCCGAAGTCCAGGGACAGGATGTCCCCGGCCTTCAGCATCCGCTTCGGGGACGGGATGCCGTGGACCACCTCGTCGTTCAGCGACGCGCAGATGGACCCCGGGAAGCCCTTGTAGCCCTTGAAGGAGGGGATCGCCGCCTGCCGGTTGATCTCCTCCTCGGCCGCCCGGTCAAGGTCGGCCGTCGAGATGCCAGGGCGGACGGCGACAAGCACTCGGTCGATCGTACCGGCCACGATCCGTCCGGCGGTTCGCATGTTGTCCACTTCCTGGGGCGACTTGTAGATGATCATGTTTCCAGGTCCAGCAGGTCGGAGATGGCCTCGATGGTTCGGTCCGCCACGACCTCCTCGGGCGCGTCGGCTTCGATGTCCCGGAGCAGGCCGCGCTCCCAGAAGTAGAGCACCAGCGGCTGGGTCTCCCTCCGGTACACCTCCAGCCGGCGGCGGATCGTGGCCTCGTCGTCGTCGGACCGCAGCCGGAGCTCGTGGCCGCAGACGTCGCAGACCCCCTCCACCCGGGGGCGCTTGAACTCCAGG
>DASWJF010000092.1:0-1760 GCA_036397275.1 Actinomycetota bacterium | reverse complement strand
CGAGGTGAGCGTCGACCCCCAGAACGGTTCGGCCATCCTGTCCTTCCTGCTCCAGCTGATCCCGGTGGTGCTGATCATCGGGGCGTTCATCTGGATCATGAACCAGTCCCAGGGGGCGGGCGGGGGACGGGTCATGCAGTTCGGCAAGGCCCGGGCCAAGGTGGTCTCCAAGGACCAGCCCAAGACCACCTTCGCCGACGTGGCCGGTGTGGACGAGGCCATAGAGGAGCTCCAGGAGGTCAAGGAGTACCTCCAGAACCCGGCCAAGTTCCAGGCCATGGGGGCGAAGATCCCCCGGGGGGTGCTGCTGTTCGGCCCGCCCGGGGCCGGCAAGACGCTGCTGGCGCGGGCCGTGGCCGGCGAGGCCGGCGTGCCGTTCTACTCCATCTCCGGCTCGGACTTCGTCGAGATGTTCGTGGGCGTCGGGGCGGCGCGCGTCCGCGACCTGTTCGAGCAGGCAAAGCAGAACGCTCCGGCCATCGTGTTCATCGACGAGATCGATGCGGTGGGCCGGCACCGAGGTGCGGGGCTGGGCGGGGGCCACGACGAGCGGGAGCAGACCCTGAACCAGCTGCTCGTCGAGATGGACGGGTTCGACCAGCGGACTACGGTGATCCTGATGGCCGCCACCAACCGGCCCGACATCCTGGACCCCGCGCTGCTTCGGCCGGGACGGTTCGACCGACACGTCGTGATCGACCGGCCCGACCTGGAGGGCCGGAAGGGCATCCTGAAGGTCCACGCCCGGGGCAAGCCCTTCGACGAGACGGTGGAGCTGGACACCGTCGCCCGGCGCACCCCCGGGTTCACCGGCGCCGACCTGGCGAACGTGATCAACGAGGCGGCGTTGCTCGCGGCGCGGTGGGGCAAGAAGGCCATCGGGATGAAGGAGGTCGAGGAGGCCATCGACCGCGTCATGGCCGGGCCGGAGCGGAAGACCCGGGTCATGAGCGAGCGCGAGAAGCGCGTGATCGCCTACCACGAGTCCGGCCACGCGCTGGTGGCCCACGTCCTGCCGAACACCGACCCGGTGCACAAGATCTCCGTCATCCCCCGGGGACGCACGCTTGGGTACACGCTCACGCTGCCCGAGGAGGACAAGTTCCTGATGACCCGGGAGGGGCTGTCGGACGAACTCGCCATGATGCTCGGTGGCCGGGTGGCCGAGGAGCTGATCGTCGGCGACATCACGACAGGGGCGGCGAACGACATCGAGCGAGCCACGAAGGTCGCGCGGCAGATGGTCACCGAGTACGGCATGTCGGACTCGATCGGACCGCTCACGCTGGGGCAGAAGCAGCACGAGGTGTTCCTGGGACGCGACTTCGCCACGCAGCCCGACTACTCGGACCAGGTGGCCTTCGAGATCGACAGCGAGGTCCGGCTGATCATCGACCAGGCGCACGACGAGGCCCTGGAGATCCTCCAGGAGCACCGGGCCAAGCTCGACCAGATCGCGGCGCTCCTGATCGAGCGCGAGACCATCGAGAAGGGCGACATCGAACGGCTCCTCGCCGACGTCTCGAAGCGACCGCAGCGGGACCAGTCGGTGCGGGGCGCCGGCCTCGCGGTGTCGCGCCGGGCCGTTCGGGCGCAGAAGGAACAGGGACCGGGCCCGCTGCGCTGAGCCCGCGCTGGCTCTGGCCGCTCTAGCTCTGGCTCTGGCCCGCTCTAGACTTGGCGCCGCCATGGCCGACCGGTGGGCCACCTTCGACTGCTACGGAACGCTGATCGATTGGATGTCCGGCATCCGGGACACG
>DASWJF010000091.1:0-2027 GCA_036397275.1 Actinomycetota bacterium | reverse complement strand
CCGGCTGGCCGGGCTCCTCACCGACGAGCGGATCCTCACCGCCTCGCTTTCGAACCGCCTCCACGAAGTCTCGCTCCTGCTGGACGCGGGCAAGGCCATGAACTCCGTCCTCGAGCTGGACGCCGTCCTCGACGTGATCCTTCGAAGCGCGCTCGACCTGCTGAAGGGCAAGAGCGGCTCGGTCATGCTGGCCGAGGGGGATGCGCTGGTCGCATCGTGCGTCCGCGGCAACGAGGCCGCGAGGGGACGCAGGGTCCGGATCGGCAAGGGCATCGCGGGTCGGGTGGCCGAGACCCGCGAGCCGTTGTTGATCGACGGGACCGCCGGGCCGGCCGATTTCGCCGACCTCGGCCCCCGGGAGCAGTCCGTCGAGAGCTCCATGTGCGTGCCGCTCCTCAGCCGGGGCGAGCTGCTCGGCGTGCTGAGTGTGAACGCCGACGCCGACCGGGCGTTCACCGAGTACGACCTTCGGGCCCTCAGCCTGTTCGCCGAGCAGGCCGCGGGGGCCATCGCCAACGCCCGACTGTACGAGTCCGAGCGAGCCAACGTGCTGAAGCTCTTGGAGGTGGACCGGCTGAAGACGGAGTTGGTCGACATCGTCACCCACGAGCTCCGGACGCCCCTCACCGCGGTGCTGGCCGCGTCCGAGAGCGCGCAGCGCTCCGAGCTCCTCGACACCTCGCCCGAGCTCCTTCAGATCATCGAGCGAAACGCCCGGCACCTGGCGTCGATGATCGAGGACATCGTGGTGTCGAACCGGCTGGAGCAGCGCACGGCCATGGGGCCACTGGCCCCGGTGGACGTGGCGGACGTCGCCCAGCTCGTGGCCTCCGACTTCGAGGTGAGCGGCCGCCCCGTGCTGGTGCAGACGCCCGTGTCGGCCCCCATCGTGGCCAGCCCGGACGGGCTGCGGCGCATCCTCAGCAACCTCGTGGACAACGCCTACAAATACGGGAAGCCCCCCGTGCGACTGGTGGTCGAGCCGAGCCGGGCCGGCGTGACCATCTGGGTGATGGATTCCGGCCCTGGCATCCCCCCCGAGGACCGGGAGCGCGTGTTCCAGCGGTTCTCTCGCCTCGGCGTGGGCCGGGAGAAGCCGGGGCTGGGTCTCGGCCTGCCCATCGTCCGCGGCCTCGCTACGTCCCTGGGCGGCTCGGTCACGATCGAGGACGCGCCGTCGGGGGGCTGCGCGTTCAAGGTGGTGCTCCCGGCCGTTCCGCCCGCCCAAGAAGCCGTCTGACCCGCCGGTTCGGCCCGTATCCTGGGGGGCGATGGCTCCCGCGGATGACCGGTTCCTGCGCGCGTGCCGGCTCGAGCCCGTGGACCGCACGCCGGTGTGGTTCATGCGCCAGGCCGGGCGGTACCTCCCCGAGTACCGGGAGCTCCGGGGCGACCGGGACATCCTTGAGGCGGTCCGGGTCCCGGACCTGGCCGTCGAGATCACCCTTCAGCCGCTTCGGCGGATGGAACTGGACGCCGCCGTTCTGTTCTCGGACATCATGGTTCCCCTCGCCGCCATCGGGGTCGACGTCCGGGTCGAGCCCGGCGCCGGACCGGTGGTGGCCGAGCCCATCCGAACCGCGGGCGATATCGAGCGCCTCCGGCCGCTGGAGCCGGAGGCCGACGTTCCCTACGTGCTCGAGGCCATCCGGCTGCTCCGAAAGGAGCTCAAGATCCCGCTGATCGGGTTCGCCGGCGCGCCGTTCACGGTGGCGAGCTATCTGGTGGAGGGGGGACCGTCGCGTGACCACGCGCGCACGAAGGCCCTGATGCACGACGACCCCGTGCTGTGGGGGCGACTGATGGAGGTCCTCGCCGACCTCGCTGTGGCGCACTTGCGGGGGCAGATCGAGGCCGGGGCCGACGCGGTCCAGGTGTTCGACAGTTGGGTGGGCGCGCTGGAGCCCGAGGACTACGAGCGGTTCGTGCTGCCGGCCATGCAGCTCGTCTTCGGCGGGCTGGCGGACCTGGACGCGCCGGCCATCCACTTCGGCGTGGGGACGGGAGAGCTGCTCGGCCTGATGCGG
>DASWJF010000090.1:0-9722 GCA_036397275.1 Actinomycetota bacterium | reverse complement strand
GAACAGGGCCACGACGACGTACCCGACGACCTCGTGAACGAGCGGCACGGCCGGAGAATCCTACGCGTTCCGGGCCCGCGCCCGGCTCACAGCCAGCGGCGCATCCAGTACCGCTCGAAGGCAACCTTCGCCAGGTGCCAGTGTCGGCCCGGCCGCTTGAGCGAGACGGCCGGAGAGTCGGCGGCGTAGAAGTCGCCGGTGGCGAAGGCGGCCACCCCGTCCCCCATCTCGACGAAGCAGGAGCCCTTGCCGTCGAAGGCGGCGGTCGAGGACCCACCCGCCAGCTCCGCGGCCAGGCGCTTCGCCACCACCACGGCCTCCGCCTCGGCGAACACGCCGGCCTTCGGCAGGAACTTGCCGCCGGCGATGGGGATGGTGGTCACGTCGCCGATCGCGAACACGCCCTCCGCAGAAGTCTCGAGCGTGGCCCGGTCCACGGGGACGAACCCCGACTCCACAGCCAGGCCGCTCTCTCGAACCGCTTGCGGCGCACGTTGCGGTGGCACCCCGAGCAGGAGATCGAACCCCACCCGCTCGCCGTCCTCGAACACGAGCTGCCGATCCTCCGGCTCGATGCGCTCCACGGTCCGTTCCGGATGGAACCCGATGTCTCTGTCTCCCAGCATGGCCTTCAGGGCATCGCCCATCACGGGGCCCGCGGTCGGCATGGGGAAGGGCTCCGGCGTGAAGACGTCCACCGGGGAGCCCTCCCGGATGCCCCGCTCGCGAAGGACCGACTCCGCCAGGAACGCCGCCTCGTAGGGGGCGGCAGGACACTTGAAGGGCAGGCGCGACACGAGCACGAGGACCCGGCCACCGCCGAACGCGCGAAGAGCCCGTCCGGCGGCCTCCACGCCGCCGAGCTCGTACACGTCGTGGGCTACCTCGGGGAACCCCGAGAGCGCCTCGGGGGCGAGCTCCACGCCGAGGGCGATCACGAGGCGGTCGTAGCCCACCGCCCCGTCGGCCGTCTCCACCTGTCGTCCACCGACGTCGATCCCACGGACCTCCGACGTCAGCACCTCGATACCCCGACGGCGGAGCCGGTGGAGATCCCTGGTGACCTGCTCCGGGCGGCGCGCGCCGGTCATGACCCACAGGAACGACGGCGCGAATCGATACGTCGGGTCCCGATCGACGAGCACGACCCGATCCGAAGCATCCAGACGCCGGCGCAGCTCGCGGGCCGCGACCACCCCTCCGACCCCGCCGCCCAGCACCACCGTGGTCCTGCCCGCCATGGGTTGCCGCCTAGAACGTCACGACGCTGCCGGCCCACTGAACCCAGTCGGCCAGCTCCTCCAGCGACGAACGCCGGGCGCCCTTCGCGAGCATCTCCTCCGAGATGCCCCTGGCGTCCAGGCAGGTGCCGCAGCAGGCCACCTCCTCGCCGGAGTTCCGGGCCACGGCCAGGATCATCCGGTCCAGGCGGTAGTAGCCGTTCGGCGGCTTTTGGTCGGCCATGGCGCACGCGACGGCGTCCCCTATCAGGAACACCCTGACCTCCTCGCCCTCCCGCTTCGAGAGGGAGCCGGCCAAGCGCAGGCCGTTGTACGAGCGCTCGGTGCCGTACGGGGGGTCGTTCAAGATGAGCAACGTCCTCATTCGGTCCTCCAACGGCCAGGCTGCCGGACGGCCACCGGAAGGGACACCGCCCATCGGCCCCCTTCGGGCGGGACCCTAGGGCCTGTCGAGGCCCTCGTACCGGTAGGCCCCCAGCCGCCCGGACTGCTCCTTGTTCAGGCGGCGGGACAGGTGGAGCCCCTCCAGGGCGAACTCCACGGCGGAGGCCGCGACGCCGGGGCTCTCCTCCTCGACGCCGAGCCGCTTCAGCAGCTTGGCCAGCCCCGGCAGCTGGCCGAACTGCGCGAGCACCTCCGAGGCCGGCATGAGGTCCGAGGTCTCGGCCACGAACCCCCCGGCGAACCTCGAAAGCACCGTCCCGAAGTCGAACCCTGAGAGCCTGCGGCGGAACACCTCCAGCTCGGCCGTTCGAAGGGCCCGAAGGAGGATCTCCTCCTCCCGCCCCTCCTCGATCGTGTCGAACTCGACCCGGCCCAGCGACGCCTCCAGCACGGCCGGGAGATCGCACACGCGGGGCACCGACTCCGGTTCGCCGGTCCGGGCGGCGCGACGGATGGCCGCGGCCGACAGCGTCTCCAGGTTCCCGATCGAGTACCGCACCGACACACCCGACCGGTGGTTCACGTGGGGCGAGCGCCGAAGCTCCGCCGTGAGGGCGGCCAGGACCTCCTTCATGTATCGGGGCACTCGGACCGGCACCTCGCCTGCCGGGGACCGGGCCTCCTGGTCCATGATCCGGATCTCGTCTGCCACGGAATCCGGGTAGTGCGTGCGGACCTGCGTTCCGAACCGGTCCTTCAGCGGCGAGACGATCCGGCCCCGGTGCGTGTAGTCCTCCGGGTTGGCCGTGACCACCAGCAGGAGGTCGAGGGGAAGCCGGATCCGGTACCCCCGGATCTGCACGTCGCGCTCCTCCAGGATGTTGAACAGGGCGACCTGGATCCGCTCCGGCAAGTCGGGGAGCTCGTTGATGGCCACGATTCCTCGGTTCGTCCGGGGGATGAGCCCGTAGTGGATGGTGAGCTCGTCGGCGAGGTACCGCCCCTCGGCCACCCGGATAGGGTCCACGTCGCCGATCAGGTCGGCCACGGAGGTGTCGGGGGTGGCCAGCTTCTCGGCGTACCGCTGGTCGCGGCCGATCCACGCGACCGGCACGGCGTCGCCCTCCTCCGCCACGAGCGACCGGCACCGGGCACAGATCGCCCGGTACGGATGGTCGTTCACCTCGCACCCCGCGACGATCGGCACCTCCCCGTCCAGCAGCTCCACGATGTTTCGGATCAGCCGGGTCTTGGCCTGTCCCCGTTCCCCCAGCAGGATCAGGTCATGGCCGGCCAGGATCCCTCGCTCCAGGCCCGGAAGCACCGACTGGTCGAACCCCACGATCGAGGGGAACAGCTGCTCGCCCCGGCCCAGCTTGCCCAGGAGGCTGGCCCGGAGCTCCTCCTTCACCGTCCGGTCGGGGTAGCCGGCGGCGCGGAGCTCGCCGATGGTGGCGGGGGACGTCATGGGCACCAGGGTATCGTCGCGGCGCGGAAACGGCCGATCGCGCGTCAGGCCCCGAGCTTTCGCTCGGCCCGCCGCCTCCCGACCTCGGTGGCCACCACCAACAGCATCGACACCGTGAGCACGACCACCGAGACGGCGATCAGCTGGGGGAGGAGCTGCTCCCGGCGAAGCTGCGAGAACAGGAAGACCGGCCAGGTCGACTCCGTCCCCACCAGGAAGGAAGCGATGGCGTACTCGTCGAACGAGAGTGTGAACGCGATGAGCAAGGACGAGACCATCGCCGGCCGCAGCAGCGGGAGCGTGACCCGCCGGAACGCCTGGTAGCCGGTGGCCCCGAGGTCACGGGCGGCCTCGTCCAGCGAGACCTCCACCCGTTCGAGCCTCGGCACGATCGTGAGGATCGTGTACGGCAGGGACACCACGACGTGCCCGATGGCGATGGCGTGAAGCCCCAGGCCGATGTAGACGCCCATGGTCTCCGTGAGGATCTTGTCGAGGGTCGTGAACAGGATGAGGAGCGAGATCCCGAAGACCAGATACGGGATCACGAGCGGGGACAGCACGAGCGCCGACGCGGCCGCCTTCCCGGCGAACCGCCGCCGGACCAACACGAACGACGCCAGCACACCCAGGCCGACCGCGATCACGCTCGACGTCGCGGCTACGATGAAGCTGGCCCGGAGCGACCGGAGCAGCAACGGGTTCGACACGAACTCCCCGTACCACCGCGTGGTGAACCCCTCGAGCGGGAATGCGACGGTCAAGCCGTCGTTGAACGAGAACATGGCGAGCACCAGGAGCGGCGCGTACAGGAACACCACGAGGATCGCGAAGAAGGCCCTGAGCAGCCACAGGCCGTTTCGCGAGGTCCCGATGTCCATCAGCTCGCCGCCACGCTTCGGACCTGGAGGAACCGCGCGAAGAGCACCGTCATGAGGCCCACCACGGCTACCAGGAACAGCGACAGCACGGACCCCGTGCGCCAGTCGAACCCCTGGGTGAACAGGTCCGAGATGGCGTTGCCGTACATGTACCCGCCGGTCCCACCGACCAGCTGGGGGGTGACGAACTCACCGATCGTGGGGATGAACACGAACACGAACGCGGCCACCACCCCCGGCAGGCTGAGCGGGAAGGTGACGCGCCAGAACGTGCGCCACCGGCTCGCGCCGAGGTCGCTCGCGGCCTCCAGGATCGACCGGTCCAGGTTCTCCAGGGTGACGAAGATGGGGAGCGCCACGAACGGCACCCACACGTACACCAGGACCAGCACCACCGTGAACTGGCTGTAGATGAGCCACGTGACCGGGTCATCGGAGCTGCGGACCCCGGACCAGAACAGGAACGAGTTGATGACGCCCTGGCCCCCCAGGATGACCCTCCAGGCCACGATGCGAAGGAGGTAGCTCGTTAGGAACGGCACGATGATGAGCAGCAGCAGGACGTACTTCCTCTTCGGCGCGCAGAGCGCCAGGAAGTAGCCGATCGGATAGGCCAGGACCACCACCAGGACCGAGACGGTGAGCGACATCCGCACGGACTTCCAGAACAGCCCCAGGTAGATCGACTGTCCCGTCAGGAACCGCTGCCAGCCGGCAATCGAGGGCCCGGCGTCCGTCCGGAACACGGTGATCGCGCCCACGCTGTACAGGGCGACCAGGCCGATCGGGATCAGGAAGAACAGGGCCAGCCACAGGAGCGGGCCCGAGAGCAACCCGAGCGTGAGCCGCCAGGGTCTGTACGGCCGGGTCCCGGCGGCCGCGCGGACCTCAGCGGCTACGGTCCGGCCGGACGCCACTCCTACCGCCGCCCGCGCCGAAGGGTCAGGCGGCCTTCACCTCGCTCCAGAACTCGCTGTACGTGTCCCGGCGCGGGATGAACCGCTCGGGATGCGTCCGCGGCTCCTCGAGTACCGACGGATCGTCCAGGCTGAACGTCTCGACCACGTCCGGCGAGAGCTTGGACAGATCCACCCGGGTGTTCGTGTGGCCGTAGGCGTAGTTCTGGAGCAACCACAGGCCCGACTGCGGGCTCATCCACGCGTCCACGTACTCGTGCGCGTGGTAGTAGTTCGGCGTGTCCCGGAACAGGGCGAAGCCGCAGGACCACGATGTCCGGCCCTCCTCGGGCTCCATGTAGACCATGTCCGGGTGCTTGGCCCTCGTCCAGTTCCAGGCGGAGGTCCACGCGTAGGCGATGACGACCTCCTCCTGCTTGACCAGCTGGATGAGCTCCGGCTCGTCCTGCCACATCGTTCGGACCAGCGGTCTCTTGTCGATCAGGAAGTCCCGCATCTGCCCGAGCTCGTCGTCGGTCATGTTCCACACGTCCGCAACCCCGTGGTACAGACCCGCTACGACGAGCATGTTCACGCTGTCCCACCACGAGATCTTGCCGGCGTAGCGCTCGTCCCACAGGAGGTCCCAGGAGTCCTGCCTCGGCTCAACGAGTGAGGCCCGGTACATTGGTGCGGCGAACCCCCAGTCGGCGACGATGAAGTACTGCCCGCCGTCGGCCCGGCCGACCTCCTCCAGGGCCGGGTTGAGGTCCGCGAAGTTGGAGATGAGCGACGTGTCCCACGGCTGGAGGACGTCGAGGTCGACCCAGTCCGGGAACCGGTACGCGCACGGATGCGTGACGTCCCACGTCTGCCCGGCGGCGGCCTTCGTGAACCCCTTGTCGTCGTCGAAGGCGGTGGTGAAGTTGGGGGCTTGGTCCGGGAACTTCCTCTTGTACTGCTTCCATAGGACCTCGTCTCCGTACGAGCCGTCCCCGTACCCGGTCCAGTCGTAGATCTCGAGGGTGCCCGGCTCCGCCTCGAGCGCGGGGCGGGCCCCTCCCGGCGATCCGCCGGTCCCCGGTTCCGTGGCCCTCCGGCACGCGGCGAGCAACCCCGCGCCGGTCGCGATGCCTGTGTACCTCAGGAAGTCGCGGCGCCCCAATCGCGCGGCCAGGATGCGGTCGAGCTCCTCGGTCATCGTTCCCTCCAAACGATCGTCGGCCGGGCCCGCGTATCATCGCACGGTGCCCGTGCCCGTGCTCCCCTGACGCGACGCGAGCTCAGGACGGCCGGGCCGCGATCAGCCCCGTGGCCGAAGAGCTCGATGCCATCGCCTGAAGGGCCCGCGATGCTCGATGTCTTCTCGATCTTTGCCGAGGGGCTCGATCACCCGGAGGGTGTGGCATCGGATCCCGACGGGTGCGTCCACGCGGGCGGGAGGCCGGGCCCCCCCTGCTTCCAGCTGGGCATGTGGTTAGGAGGCCGACAACTCCTTCCCTAGGAGGAAAGCAGCTGAGGTGCACGACAGGGTGGCGCGTCCTGAGCCCGGAACTGTCCGGGAGGTCCGCATGCTCGCAGGCCATAAGGGAAGACGTACCGGAACACTCGGTCGTCAACGTGGTAGGTCAACTCGACTCCCTGGAACACACCTTCGTCCCCCGGCTCAGCCGTCAAACCGAGAACCAGCTGGACGCCGTCGCCGCCCAGAGTCGTGCTCGAAGGCGGAACGACGAACCCTTCCAGATCCTCGAACTCAGGCGAGTATCGAGCAGAGAAGCTCGGAGGAAACGTCGGTGCACCGTCGGATCGTAGGATCTCCGGTTGCCCATGGACGTACGCGGCGAGAGCGTCGACGAGCTTGATCTCCTCGGTGGCGTTGACCAACTCCACCGAATCCAACACCGCGTTCATGTCGCCCGAGTTGAACACGACGATCCCCGACCACGAGAACGGCTCTTTGACAGAGACGAGTCGCGCCGTGGCATATGGAGCGATCGGACCTTCGGGTGTGAGGGGACCAGGCGGCTCGGTCTCGCCGCACCCTTGAATGAGTGTCGCGAGAGCTAGGAGCAGGCCCGCGCAGCGCGTCCGCACCACGCCACTATGACGCGGGCGGAACCCAATTGAGACGGCCTCAGGCGAGCCGGGCGGCAATCAGCCCCGTGGCCAGCAGCGGCATCGCGACCGACAGCCAGCGGAGGGCGGTCTCGGGCGTCCGGCGGAGCGCGGCCGCGTCGAGCGGCTCGGTGCTCCCGTCCTCGAGCGTCAGCTCGCCCGAAACCCCACGGACGTTTCGCCGTAACCGCCTCACCGGTGCCGACAACGTCCGCTGGGCGAACGAAAGGGCCGCGCAGGCCGTCGCGACCAGCACGGATGGCACCGAGACCCGGCCGGTCTGGGCGAAGGAACCCGTGAGCGCGGGGAAGCCGCCCCACGCCACCGCGAACCACAGGTCGGAGTGGAACGAGCCGCCGAACAGCTCGAGGTTGTACGCCACCACGACGAAGCCGCCTAAGGCGATGAACGCCAGCAGCCATGGGCTGACCTCGATCGCCCCGTCGACGCCCAGCGCCAACGCTCCCCCGATCCCGCCGGCCGCGATGGCCCACAGCACGCCGCCGGGGATCCGCGTCGACAGCGGGCGGCCGTGGAGCTCGTCGAGCGCGTGGGCCGCGAGCCCCACCGCCAGGAAGAACGCGAGCAGGGTCTCCCCGAGCCAGCGAAGGTCGGGCTCGGGCACGAGCGATGCCCCGATCGCCACGTAGGACAGATGCCAGAGGGTGTACGGCGGGTGCAGCAGGGTCCAGTAGTCGCGCCATCCGCCCGGAGCGAGCGCGTAGAAAGCCGGCCGATCGGTTCGCTCAGGCATCGGTCACCGCGGTCCGCTTGATGCCCCAGATGACGATGCCGGCCCCCGCGCCCATGACTCGGGACCGCACGCGGCGGATGCCGGCCTCCTGCCACATCCGCACCTGCACCGGGAGCGGGTAGCGCTCGTAGAACCGTTCGATGCTCGGCCCCAGGAACCTGCCCGTTCGGTACCAGGCCTTCGAGACCACCCATCCCATCGCAGGCATCACCGCGCGCGTGTAGGCGCGCCACCCCGCCTGCGCGAACGGGTCCTGCGGCACGTGGAACTCCAGGCAGGCCAGAACCCCTCCGGGCCGAAGCACCCTGGCCAGCTCGGCCAGGGTCGCCCCGGGGTCGTCCACGTACCGCAGCAGGTATGTGAAGGTCACCGAGTCGAAGGCCTCGTCGGGGAAAGGCAGCCGCTCTGCCCGGCCCAGGACGAACGAGATCCGGCCGTCGATCCCCTCGGCCCGGGCGGCCTGCACGCCTCGGCGAACCATGGGCCGGCTCTGGTCCACTCCGACGATCCGGACGTTGTGGCGCCGCGCCACCTCCCGGGCGACGAGCCCCGTCCCGGTGGCCACGTCGAGCACCCACGATCCCGGGATGGCGTTCACCCTCGAGGCCAGGAACCTTCGCCATCTGGGGTCCTGCCCGAACGACAGCAGCGCGCCCATCCGGTCGTACTCGGGGGCGATCCCGCCGAAGAGCTGTTCGGCGAAGCGGGTGCGCTCGGAGGCCATCTGGTGGTGAGACTAGTCCGGGGCGCCCCCGGCAACAGGCTCAGGTGAGCGGGAACGGCGCCCGGGCTCAGGTGAGCGGGAACGGCGACTGCCACCACCAGGGCGTTGCGCCGGCATCGACCCGGTTCACCCACTTCACCCACCAGAAGCCCCGGCGCCCCGGCACCACCAGTCGCACCGGGAAGCCGTGCCCGGCGGACAGGGACTGGCCGCCGACCCTGGTCGCGAGCAGGAGTTTCTGCGCGTCCCCGATGGGGAACCGGCGGCCGTACCCGGTGAGCGAGCCCACCGTCACGCTCCGAGCCTCGCTCGGATCGCCCAGCAGCCGCCCGAGCAGCACCCCCTCCCAGTCCTGCGCGGCGAACCACCCGCCGGTGCAATCCAGGGTGGCTCGGACCCTGTCGTCGAACCCTGCGAGCTCCTCGTGGGTGAATCCTCGCTCGCCGCCAGGCGTGGAGACGACGAGCCGCCACGCGGCCGTGTCGATCTCGGGCACGCTGTCGTCCAGCCACTGGGTCACCGGCATCGACCCCGGGTCGAACGAGCCCCGCTCATACGAACCGGTGAACCTCCGGTCCGCGCCCGGGAGCGAGGTGGCCCGGACCACTCCCTCCACGGCGCCGTACACGAGGAGCGACCCACCCGCCAGGGCTCCTCCCCGCAGCACGGCCCGGCGCGAGAGGTCCGTCCTCCTCGGCCGAACCGGCCGGGCCAGGACGTGCCACAGGGCGAACGGGATGGACCCCAGCCCCGCCCCCACGTGGACCTGCATCGCCGCCGGCCCGCCGAGGAGGCCCGTCGCATGCCCCAGGCCCGTCACCACCGCCGTCGCCACCAGGACCGCGAGCGCGATCGACGGCCACGACCCGGGTCCGCGCCTGTGGAGGCCTCGCGCCGAGATGGCCGACTTCCACGGCCCGAGCAGGACGATGGCGATCCCCGCCACGCCGTGCCCGATCACCGCCCACCGGCCCCATCCGCCGCCGATGGCGAACGCCAGTGCCCCGGTGAGGAGCGCCGCCGCGAGCAGCACGAGCAGCGCGAGGTTCGTTCGTCGCCCCGCGGGGAACCGCCGAAGCCCCACGGGACGAGCCTACGACGGGCGCAGCGATCGTGGGAGGTCGGCGATGGAGCCGATCACGTGGTCGGGCCTTTCGGCGGCTCGCTGCAGGTCGGAGGGCATGAACTTGCCGGTGCGAACGAGGATGCCGGTGAGTCCGACGGCCTGAGCACCCAAGACGTCGTTCACGATGTCG
>DASWJF010000089.1:0-12734 GCA_036397275.1 Actinomycetota bacterium | reverse complement strand
AGACGACAGCACCGGGTTGAACTCGGGGAAGCCGACCGCCGAGATGCCGTACTCGGTCTCGGTCCCGATGACCTTGGGGATGGCCATCCCGTGAGCTTACAGGTATTGCCCGGCGGCCACGCGCTCGACCTGCCGGCCTTCGGCGCCGCCGTCGCCGAGCAGGGTGCGGACGTAGACGATCCGCTCGCCCTTCTTCCCAGAGATTCGGGCCCAGTCGTCGGGGTTCGTCGTGTTGGGGAGGTCCTCGTTCTCCTTGAACTCGTCGCGGATGGCGAGCAGGAGGTCCTCCCCCTTGATCCCCTTCTCGCCGGTGGACAGGAACCGCTTGATGGCCTCCTTCTTGGCCCGGCGCACGATGTTCTCGATCATCGCCCCCGAGTTGAAGTCTTGGAAGTACAGGATCTCCTTGTCACCGGAGGCGTACGTGACCTCCAGGAACCGGTTCTCGTCCGACGAGGCGTACATCCGGTCCACCGTGACCTGCACCATCCGGCGCACTGCCGGGGCCACGTCCCCACCGGCCCGCCCGATCTCCTCGGGGTGGATCGGGACGCTCGCGGTCAGGTACTTCGACATGATGTCGGCCGCCTGGTCGGCGTTGGGCCGCTCGATCTTGATCTTCACGTCGAGGCGCCCGGGCCGCAGGATGGCCGGGTCGATCAGGTCCTCCCGGTTCGAGGCGCCGATCACGATCACGTTCTTCAAGGTCTCCACGCCGTCGAGCTCCGACAGGAGCTGCGGCACGATCGTGTTCTCCACGTCGGACGAGATGCCGGAGCCGCGCGTGCGGAAGATCGAGTCCATCTCGTCGAAGAACACGATGACCGGCAGGCCCTCCTCGCTTCGTTCCTTGGCCCGCTGGAAGATCTGGCGGATCTGCCGTTCGGTCTCGCCCACGTACTTGTTCAGCAGCTCGGGCCCCTTGATGTTCAGGAAGTACGAGTGGGCGTCGGGCCGGCCGGTGCGCTCTCGGACCTTGTCGGCCAGGGACTTGGCCACCGCCTTGGCGATGAGGGTTTTGCCGCAGCCCGGCGGGCCGTACAGCAGCACGCCCTTGGGCGCCTCGAGCTCGTGCTCCTGGAACAGCTCCGCGTACAGGAACGGCAGCTCCACGGCATCCCGGATGGCCTCGATCTGGTTCTCCAGGCCCCCGATGTCCTCGTAGGAGACGTCGGGGATCTCCTCCAGGACGAGCTCCTCGACCTCCTCCTTGGGCAGGCGCTCCAGGGCCACGTTGGACCGCCGGTCGATCAGCAGCGGGTCGCCGGCCCGGATCGGCTCGTCCCGCAGCGCCTGCGCGAAGGTCGCCACCAGCTCCTCGTCGCCATGGCCGATCACGATCACCCGGTTCCCGTCGAGACGCTCCTTGACCTTCATGACCTCGCCGGCCACGTCGGGCTCCAGGACCTCGACCACGTTCAGGGCCTCGTTCAGGATGACCTCGGCTCCCCGGCGGAACTTGACGGCCTCCAGCTCCGGCGCCACGTTCACGCGCATCTTCCGTCCCGCGGTGAACACGTCCACCGAGCCGTCCTCGTTCGTCCCGAGATAGACACCGAACGTCGCCGGGGGTTGGCTGAGCTTCTCGACCTCCTCGCGGAGCGCCTCGATCTTGTCGCGTTCGGACTTCAGCGCGGAGGTGAGCTTCTCGTTCTGGGCCGCCGCGCGCGAGAGATCGTTCTTCGTCTCGAGCAGCTTCTCCTCGAGGATCTTGACCTGGCGGGGGGCGTTCGTGATCCGGCGACGGAGCAGCGCGACTTCGTCCTCGAGGAACTTGACCTGGGTCTGGAGCTCGTGGATCTGCTTCTCGTACAGCTCCTGCTCTTCGCGCGGATCCGGCCCGGGCATTCCTTCACCTCCCGCGTAGGGGCAGAGTATACGTCCCGTCCCCTCGTCAACCGAGGAGCCTTCGGGGGCGCCCTACGCCCACTGATACGTTGTCGTCCCGAAAGGGGGTTGGCCTTAGGCCCCTGCTGGAATCAGTCCGAGACGGCGACCCGGCGGGCCACCGTGATGAACCCCGTGTGGCCCACCATGCGGTGATCGGGCCGCACGCTCCGTTCGGTGACGTGCCACGGCCGCTGGAGGATCTCGAACGTGCTGACGTGCTCGAACCCATGCGCCTGGAGGGCCAGGACGGTCGTCTGGACCTGGATCACGGTGGGGAGGTACGTGCAGACGATGCCGCCCGGCTCGAGGGCCCGGACCACCGCGTCGAGCAGGGCCCACGGCTCCGGCAGGTCCAGCACGACCCGGTGGAACGTCTCCCCCGTCCCCTCCGCGTCGCCGACGTCGCCCTCGCGCAGCTCCAGCCACTCCGGGACCTTGCCGAAGAAGGCCTCGACGTTTTGGACGGCCTTGGCGTGGAACTCCGGCCGGACCTCGTAGGAGACCACGCGGCCCTCGGGACCGACGGCCCGGCATAGGGCGATGGTCAGCGCCCCGGAACCGGTGCCGGCCTCCAGCACCCGGGCCCCGGGGAACACGTCGGCCTCCACGATGATGGCCCCGAGGTCCTTGGGGTAGATGACCTGCGCGCCCCGGGGCATCTTCAGCACGAAGTCGGCCAGGCGCGGGCGGAAGCACGTGAAGGGCATCCCGCCTGTGGAGTGCACGCGGGTGCCTTCCTCGGAGCCCACGATGAGCTCGTGGGGCACGGCCCCCCCGTGGGAATGCCAGGTCTCCCCGGGGCGCAGCCGGAACAGGTACCGGCGGCCGCGTCCGTCGATCAGGAGCACCCGCTCGCCGGGCTCGAACGGCGCGCTCAGGACGCGCTCCTCCGGCCGCCCGCGGCCTCGAGCTCACGTGTGCGCAACCCGACCTTCATCGGCCCAAGGCTAGCGCAGGCGGGTGACGCGAGCCGCGCTCAGGTCTGCGGAACGGGGTTCACGCCGAGCGTGACGGTCACCGTGCGGCGGTCCCCGTCCGGACCCACCAGCTCCACCGCCACCTTGTCGCCGGGCTCGTGGGCCCGGATCAGCTCGCCCAGCTGCTCCGAGCCTCCGACCGCTTCGCCACCGAACGCGACGAGCACGTCGCCCACCTCGACCCCGGCCTGATCGGCCGGCCCGTCCGGGACCACCGACAGGATGACGGCGCCCTCGTCGACCGGCGGCGAGAGCTCGAACTGGACCTGGGGGTCCGAGGCATCGTCCGAGCCGACACCGAGGAACGCCACCGGGGCCGAGGGGTTGTCGGCGGCCTGGAAGATCGTGGGCTTCACCGGGTTGATCTGGATGGCGAAGCCGACGTTCTCCGCCGTGCCGGCGCCCGCCGTATTGATCCCGACCACCCGCCCCCCCAGGTCGACGAGGGGGCCGCCGGAGTTGCCCGGGTTGATGGCGGCGTCGGTCTGGATGACGTCGGTGTACGTGCGCTGCCCGTTCTCGCAGGCGTCGCATCTGTCGTCCTGCACCGTGATCTGCCGCGTGAGGGAGGACACGATGCCGGAGGTGACCGAGGGGCCTCCCTCCAGGCCGAGGGCGTAGCCGATGGCCACGACCTCCTGTCCGAGCCTCAGCGCGTCCGAGTCGCCGAGCGGCACCGTGGGGAGCCCCTCGGCATCCACGTCGAGCACCGCGAGGTCGGCCTGGATGTCTCCGCCGATCACCCGGGCCGTGTACCGCTCCGGCTCCTCCTCGGACGTGAGGACCGTGATCGTCGAGGCGCCCTCGACCACGTGGTAGTTCGTCACGACGATCCCGTCCGAGCGGACCACGAACCCGGTCCCCTCGCCCCGGCTCTCCCCAGACTCGTTCACCACGTTCACCACAGCCGGCAGAACCTGCTCCACAACGCGGACCACGGCGTTCCGGCCGCTCGAGCCCGCCGGTGGCGGGGTGGGGAAGCCGGCCCTCGGCTCGGCCCGGTCGCCCGAACCCGCCGCGGTGCAGGCCGAGAGAACGATGAAGAGCGCCGCGAGGGGCGCGAGCAGCCGGTGTCGCACGGGCCTCCGATCCCTGAGGCGTCCAGACTACGGTCCCCGGCCGGTATTCGACGCGGCCGAGGATCGCGGTTCGAACCTGAGGATCGCGTGTGGATCGCGTGAGAGCCGGTTACCCGGCGGGGGCCGGTTCGACGGCGGCCGGGCGGGGCAGCAGCCCGGACTCCTCGACAAGGCGCACGATGGCCTCGTCGCCCTTGATCGAGATGAGGTGGACCCCGGCGACGCCGGGCATCCCCCGGAGCTGCTGGATGATCTCGGCGGCGATCCGCACCCCCACCTCGGCCTTGCCCTCCGGGGGCGCGCCCTCGAGTCGGGCCACGACCTCGTCGGGGACGTCGATGCCGGGGACCATGTCCCTGAGGTACCGGGCGGCCTTGGCCGAGCGGCAGACGTACACGGACGGAAGGATGAACACCTGCTCCAGCAGCCCCAGCTCCCCGGCCCGGGCCATGAACAGCCGCATGGTGTCGAGGTTGAAGACGATCTGGGTCTGGACGAACTCGGCTCCCGCCTCGATCTTCACCCCCAGGCGCATGGGCCGGAAGTCGCGGGGCGGCGCGAACGGGTTCTCCACCGCGCCGATGAACAACGGGAGGGGCCGGTCGAGCGATCGGCCGCTCACGTAGGTGCCCCGGTCCGCCATGATCCGGGCGATCCGGATGGCGTGGACGGCGTCCAGATCGTAGATCGGCTTGGCCTCGGGGTGATCACCGACGGTCACGTCGTCGCCGGTCATCAGACAGACGTTCCGGATGCCGAGCGCGGACGCACCGACCAGATCGGCTTGCAGCGCAAGGCGATTGCGGTCCCGGCACACGAACTGCACGACGGGCTCGACCCCACGGTCGAGCAGCAGGTGGCCGGCGGCCACCGGGGAGATGTGGGGATGGGCGGCGCTGTTGTCCGTGCAGTTCACGGCGTCCACATGCCCTCGGAGGAGGTCCGCGAGGGCGTACACGGACTGGGGGTCCGGGCCGTCGGTGGCCTGGAGCTCGGCGGTGACCACGAACTCGCCGGACAGCAGGAGCCGGTGGAGGTGGCTGCGGGGCTCGGTCGCGTTCACCGACTGCGGTGCTTCCGCTCGTAGGCCCGCCACCCTTCGGGGGCGTGGCGGTCCCGGCCGGTGAGCAGGTTCTCCCAGGAGGAGGTGTCCTGGAGCCGCCAGTCCACCGGCCGTTGGACGTGCCGCATGTGGTCCCGCCACAGCGGGAGCCGGCGGGATCCCTCCCACGCCTGGACCCACACGCAGGGCCGGTCCGGCAGGACCTCGCAGTTCCCGTTCTGGAGCACGCCGCCGCACGGACCGTTGCGGAGGTTCTTGGGACAGCGCATGGGGCAGGCGAGGCCGGTGGAATGGAGGATGCACTGGCCGCACATACGGCAGTCCCAGATGGCCTCCTTCGTGCCCTTCTCC
Source organism: Actinomycetota bacterium (assembly GCA_036397275.1). GTDB lineage: Bacteria > Actinomycetota > UBA4738 > UBA4738 > HRBIN12 > AC-69. The sequence goes on along the minus strand of DASWJF010000089.1, from coordinate 7,374 downwards.
ACCAGGAGGATGGCCTTCCGGAGCCCCCGCATAGGCGGCGCGGTCCGCGGTGGTCGGCGATCCATGTTCGTCCCCACTGCGCGCCCCCGAGCCGCTACCCGAGCGGCGCGGCGGGGACCTCCTTCCTGGCATCGACGAACGGGATGGCCGCCGTCCGTCCGACCAGGCGACCGCCTTCCGACTCGACGTCGAGGACGTTTCCCGGCTCCGAGAGCTCGACGGGGACCCACACGTATCCGATGTTTCTCTCCAGGCGGGGCGACCACACGGCGTCGGTGACCTCGCCCACCACCCGGCCGTCCTTGGACACCGGCCAGAACCACGAGACCTCGGCCCGGAGCTCGTCACCCTCAAACTCGATGCCGACCAGTTTGCGCCGCACGCCTTCTCGGCGGATCCGCTCCAGAGCCTCCTTGCCGATGTAGTCCTGGGGCTGCTCCTCCACGAGGTGCTCGAGCCCCATGATCTCGAACGGGTTGTTCTGGAGGGTCATGTCCGAGTTGTAGTTCATGATCCCGGCCTCGATCCGGCGGGCCTCGATGGGCGCGGTGGGTCGGATGCCGAACTCCTCCCCCGCCTCCATCACCCGGTTCCACAGATCGTCGCCACGCGCCGGGTCGAGCAGGTTGATCTCGAACCCCTGCACCGCCGTCCAGCCCGTCCGGCTGATCAGGACCGGGATGTCCCCGATTTCGAACCAGTCGCACCAGTAGTACTTGAGGTCGTAGATCCCCGGTCCGGCCAGCTTGTCCACGACCTTCCCGGCCTTCGCCCCCTGCACCTGCATGGGATAGGCGTGCGGGTACGTGACCGACACGTCCAGCCCGGCCTGGGAGGCCACCCCGAGCGCGTACAGCCCGGCGTCGCTGTCGGCGAGCTGCATCCACCACCGGTCCTTTCCCACGTGCAGCAGGACCGGGTCGTTCACGATGCCCCCGTCCGGGGCCGTCACGATCATGTACTTGCCCTGGCCGACCGCGCATTTCGACAGGTCGCGGCACGTCAGCATGTCCACCAGGCGGTCGGCGTCGGGGCCGGAGACCTCCACCGTCCGCTCCACCGCCACGTCCCACAGCACGACGTCGTTCAGCAAGGCCCAGTACTCGAGCTCGGGGTCGTCGAAGTACGCCGGCAGCAGCATGTGGTTGTAGACGTCGTAGGCGGAGCAGCCGGCCCGCCGGGTGGCGTCGAAGAACGGCGACCGCCGGTACCAGGGACCGAAGTAGATCGTCGCGCTCTGCTCGAGCATCTCCTGGCGCTCGTTCGTCATTCGGTCGTCTCTCCCTTCGGCCGAGCCGCCCGAGTTCGGCCCGGTGACGGCTGAATCATCGTTCAAACTGGAGCGGGCCCGCAACCGGTTCCGCGTTCCTACGAGACCGGGATCTTCTTCTCGGGGTCCACGAAGGGCATCGGCACGACCGTGGCCGTGCGCTCGCCCCATTCCGTCTCCACCGTCACCCGGGTCCCCATCGCCGACCGCTCGACGGGGAGCCACGCGTAGCCGATGTTCTTCGAAAGGCGCGGCGAGTAGATGGCCGAGGTGACCTTGCCGATCTCCTCCCCTGCCTCCCGGACGGGCCACTTCACGTCGTTCAGGGCCGGGAACGGCTCGCCGTCGAGCTCGACGCCATTGATCCTGCGGGTCACGCCCCGTTCGCGGATCGTCCGCAGGGCCGGGAGCGAGATGCTGGCCTCGTCCGGAAGGTCCCAGTCCACCAGTCGCTCCAGCCCCATCTCCATCGGGTTGTCCTCGTAGGTCATGTCGGCGCCCCAGTTGAAGATGCCCCCTTCGATGCGGCGGATGTCGGAGGGGCCGGTGGGCCGGACGTTGTACGGCTCGCCGGCCTTCATGAGGTGGTCCCACAGATCGACGCCCCGGGACGTGTCCGTGAGGTAGATCTCGTACCCGACCTCGGACGTCCACCCGGTCCGGGTGATGATCACCGGGATCCCGGCGATGTCGGCCCTTCGCCACCAGTAGTACTTGAGGTCGAGGATGTCCTCGCCCACCAGGTCCTTCATGAGGTCCTTGGACTTCGGCCCCTGGACCTGGATGGGCGCCACGTCGGCCTCCCGGATCGTGACGTCCAGGTCCGGGTACGCGTTCCTCAGGCCCCGGGCGAACAGCAGCGCGTCGGACGAGGCGAGGGCGAACCAGAACGTGTTCTCGTCCATCCTGGTGAGGACGGGGTCGTTGATGATGCCACCGTCGCGGTCACAGATCAGGACGTACTTGGCCTGCCCCACCGAGCACCTCGACAGGTCCCGCGGCGTGAAGAGCTGGGCGAACGTGAAGCCGTCGGGTCCGGAGATCTCCAGGCACCGTTCCACCGATACGTCCCACAGCGTGACGTCGTTCAGTAACGCGTCGAACTCCGCCTCGAACGTGTCGTAGCGGATGGGGAAGTACATGTGGTTGTAGACGGTGAAGCCCTTGGGGTCGTACTTCTGGGTGGCTTCGAAATAGGGGGTCCGGCGGTTGCGAGCGCCCCGCTGTACCTGGCTCATGTCGAACGCCATCGAGAAGACCTCCTTTCTTGGGTCAGGAGGCCGCGGCGGCCGGCGCGCGCACCGCGGGGGGCACGCTCACGTGCCCGTCGGCATACCCCTGCCCGACCATGGCCATGAACGCGTAGACCTCGTCCTCGCTCCGGGCGAACGGCCCCTGCCGCTGTCCCCGGGATGCCAGGCCCCGCTGGACCGACTGGCAGGCCAGCCAGTCCTCGCGGTTCGTGAGGTCCCAGAACTCCGAGGCGTACGACGGGTCGAACCCCTCGCGCTCCCGGGCCTCCGGGGGGAACAGCCACGTGCACTCGACGAAGGTCCGCCCGGGCGACAGCGGCTGGAGGCGGTGCGTCATCACGTAGTCGGGGTGCAGGCTGATCAGCAGGTTCGGGAACAGGCCGAAGTAGTAGACCTCCCGACGCTGCTTCGGGTCGAGGCCGCGGATGGGGACACCCCGGCTCTTGCCGGAGAGCGACATCGTCTCGGCGTGCTCCTCGAGCTCCATGGACCCGCCGACCCAACACCCCGTGTGGGGGAAGTTCTCCCCGCTGTCCACGGGAGTGACCTTGCAGAGCGCGGGATGGATGCTCGGGCAGTGGTAGCACTCGTGGTAGTTCTCGGTGATGCCCTTCCAGTTCGCCTCCACCACGTACTCGTGCGTCTCCGCGGGGTACAGCCGGTCCGGCTCCCACGGGGCCACCAGCTCGTCGAGGTTGCCGATGTGATCCGTGAGGTCCCGCGCGTCGCCGGAGGCGTTGGCGAACACCCACCCATGCCACTCGGCCACCCGGACGGGGGTCAGCGGGTAGTCGGCCCGGTCGAACCCGGGCACGTCGCCGAACCGCGGCGCGCCGGCCAGCGCGCCCTCCAGGCTGTATACCCAGGCGTGGTAGGGGCACTTGATGGCCCGGAGGTTCCGGGTGGCGCCGGCCTCCAAGAGCTCGTGCCCCCGGTGCCGGCACACGTTGTAGTAAGCCCGTAGTGCTCCTCCCCCGTCACGGACGAGCAGGATCCCCTCCTGGCCGACCCGCACGGCCCTCTGGTCGCCGGACATCGCCACGTCGTCGGCCCGGCCCAGGCACATCCAGGAGTCCTGGAAGAACCGTTCCTGCTCCCACTCGAAGACCTCCGGGGAGAGGTAGGCCTCGGCGGGCAGCGTCCTGCTTGCCCCGAGCCCGGGGCCGAGGACCGGCTGGAGCTTCGCGGCGTCGATGGGTGCGGCGACGGCGGCCACTGGAACCTCCTCCGAGATGGCGGGCGGCCTCTTTGAACGGCCGTTCAGGATTGTATCCGAACACCACGGGGACCTTCAAACACGATGGGTGGGGCGTCGTCCGGAGTCAGCCCTGGGTCACTCGAAGGACGGGTCGGTGAAGACCGGTTCGCCCTCCACCATCGTGAGCAGGACCTTCGCCTCGGTGAGCTCGTCCAGCTCCAGGTCGAACAGGTTCTCCCGGACGACCACGAGGTCCGCGTACTTGCCGACCTCGATCGAGCCGGTCACGTCATCGAGGTGGTTCACGTAGGCCGATCCCATGGTGAACGCGTGGATGGCGGTGGCCAGGTCGAGCCGCTCCGCGGGGAGGAACGCCTCCTTCGTGGCGGTCTCGCCGAAGACGTTCGCGTACTTGGCGGGCGCCATCCGATTCACGGCGATGGCCATCTCCCACATGGGGTTGGGGCTCGACACGAACCAGTCGCTCCCGAATGCCAGCATGGCCCCCGATCGGACCAGGGCGGCGAACGGGTACTGCCATTCGCTCCGCTCCGGCCCGAGGAACGGGATCGTGAGGTGCACCATCTGTCCTTCGAACGTCGCCCACAGCGGCTGGGCGTTGGCCACCACCCCCAGCTCCCGGAACCGCGGGATGTCGTCGGGATGGACGACCTGGATGTGGGCGACGTGGTGCCGGTTGTCGTTCATCCCGTTCGCCCGGCGCGCCGCCTCGATGGCGTCGAGGGCTTCCCGAACGGCCCGCTCGGCCAGCGCGTGGAAGTGCACCTGGAACCCATCCGCGTCGAGCCGGGTGACGTGGCCTTTGAGGAGCTCCGGGTCGACGAACGACAGGCCCCGGTTCGCCGTCGGCTTGCGGTCGCTGTCGAGGTACGGCTCGAGCACGCCGGCGGTGAAGTTCTCCACCACACCGTCCTGCATGATCTTCACGGTCGTCGCCCGGAACCGGCCCACCGAGCTCCGGTCCCGCTTCGCGATGAGCTCCTCGATCTGCTCCCCGCCCCGGTGGCGGTCCCACCACAGGGCCCCCACCACCCGAGCGGTGAGCTCTCCCTTGCGGGCCGCGGACACGTAGGCCTCCAGGCTCGGGTACGAGCCGCCCACGATGGCGTCTTGCCACGCTGTGATGCCGAGCGAGTGCAGGTACTCCTGGGCCGCCCGGAGTCCCTGCTCCATGTCCTCCTCGCTCACCGGGGGCATCAGCTTCTCCACCAGGTCCATGGCGCCCTCGTGGAGCGTCCCCGATGGTTCGCCCCGTTCGTCCCGCTCGATCCGCCCGTCGGGCGGGTCCGGCGTCTCCCTGGTGATGCCGGCAAGCTCGAGGGCCTTCGAGTTGACCCACGCCCCGTGGCCGTCGCGGTTCGGCAGGAAGGCGGGGCGGTCCGGCATCAGGCGGTCCAGGACGTCCCTGGTCGGGGTGCCCCTCGGGAACGCGTCCATGGACCAGCCGCCGCCCTGGATCCACTCCTCGTCCGGGTGCTCCACGGCATAGCGTCGGACGATGCGCTCGTACTCGGTCGCCGTGTGGGCGTCGCTCAGGTCGCACTGGATCATCTGGAGGCCGGCCGAGGGTGGGTGGCAGTGGGCGTCCTGGAACCCAGGGAGGAGCATCCGCCCCTCGAGGTCGTGGACCACGGTCTTCGACCCGACGAGGTCGCCGACGTCGTCGTCGGTCCCCACCGCGACGATCCGGCCGCCTCGGACGGCCACGGCCCGCGCCCACCGGCGGGCGGCATCGACCGTGTACACCGCGCCGTTCGTGAAGACCAGGTCGGCAGGGTTCGATGCGCTTGCGCTCACGGTCGCGCCCTTCGGCCGGTTCGGGTCCGATGAGCTTATCCGAGCCGGTTCAGGCCAGCGCGACGAGCTCCAGGAGTTCCTCGCTCCAGTAGTCGAGCACGCCGTCGGGCATCATCAGCACCCGTTGCGGGGCAAGGGTTTCCACGAACTCCACGTCGTGGCTGACCAGGACCATCGCACCCTGCCACGCCGCGAGGGCCTGTCCGATGGCCATCCGCGAGGGCGGGTCGAGGTTGTTCGTGGGCTCGTCCAGGAGGATCGTGTTGCGCCGTCCCGCCACGAGCTGGGCCAGCGCCAGCTTCGTCTTCTCCCCGCCCGACAGCGTCCCGGCGTCGCGGAACGCGATCTCCCCCGACAGGCCGAACATCCCGAGCAACGCCCGGAGGTCCTGGTCCGATGCCTCGGTCGACTCCGAGCGCACGTGCGCCAGCACATCCACGCCGTCCCGGATGCCCTCGTGCTCCTGCGCGTAGTAGCCGAGCGAGACCCCGGTTCCCAGGCGGACCGTCCCGGTGTCCGGCTCGGAGACCCCGGCCAGGATCCGAAGGAGCGAGGTCTTGCCGGCGCCGTTCAGCCCCATGACCAGCAGGCGCTCCGTGCGGAACAGGTCGAACCCCACGTCCTCGAACACGGGCGGTCCCCCGTAGCCTTTGGCCAGACCGGTCGCCTCCAGGACCAGCCGCCCGGAGTGGGGCGGGTCGGGGAACCGGTACCGGACCCGCCGCTCCGTGGTGGGAGCCGTGACGGCGTGCATCCGGAGCCGTTCCACCCGCGTGTCCAGGGTCTTGGCCTTTCGGGCCCGCTTCTCCGTCTGGCCCCGCATCGAGTCGGCCAGGGTCTTGAGCCGCCTGATCTCGGCCTGCTGCCGCCCCGCCACCGCGGCGAGCCGCTGCTCGTCCTGGCGACGCGCCTCGCGGTACTCGGTAAGGGTCCCCCGGTAGATCACGACGCCGTCGCGGTCCAGGTGGACGATGCGCGAGATCGCCGCGTCGAGCAGCCTGATGTCGTGGCTCACCACCATCACCGCGCCGTCGTAGGAGGCGAGGAACTTCATCAGCCAGAGCTTCGCGTCGTTGTCCAGGTGGTTGGTGGGCTCGTCGAGGAGCAGGAGGTCGGACCCCGCGAACAGGATCCGGGCGAGCTCCAGGCGCCGCCGCTCCCCTCCGGACAGGGCCCGCACCGGAAGGTCCAGGCGATCCTGTCCCAGGCCGAGCCCCACGGCGATCCGGCGGGCCTCGGCCTCCCCCGAGTAGCCGCCGGCGGTCCTGTACCGCTCCTCGAGCCGGGCGAACCGGGCCACGGCGGTCTCGGTGGGCCGCTCCTCCAACGAGAGCCGGAGCTTCTCGAGGCGAGCGGCCATCTCCTGGAGCCCCCGAGCCTCCAGGACGTGGATCAACGCCGTGTGGTCCTGGCTCGCCCGGTGCTGCCCGGGATCCTGGCGGAGGTGGCCGAGCGCGCCGCGACGGGTCACCGAGCCCCGGAGCGGCGGCTCCTCCCCGGCCAGCACCTTCAGCAGGCTGGTCTTTCCGGCCCCGTTCCGGCCGACCACGCCGACCTTGTCCCCGGCCCGCAGGGAGAGCGACAGGCCTTCCAGGATGGTCTTCCCGCCGACCTCGACGGCGAGATCACGGGCTTCGAGGACGCTCATGGGCGGATGGTACCGGCTTCAGGGCGTCGAACGAACCTCGACCATGTCCCCGTTCACCCGGCCCTCGTAGACGGGCAACCGGACCATGGCCGGTCCCCGAAGGACACTCCCGTCGGTGAGCTGGAACGTGCTGCCGTGGAGCGCACAGGCCACGGTGAGGAGTGAGCCCGACTCCCGGACCACGCCC
>DASWJF010000088.1:0-9148 GCA_036397275.1 Actinomycetota bacterium | reverse complement strand
TGACCGGCGCCCTGGCCGAGGCCATCGGAGACCGGCTCCATTGCGGGACTGCGGTGGAGGCGGTCGAGCGGGATCACGGCCGCTACGTGGTGCGTGCCGGCGGGGCCGAGCACTCGGCCGGCCGGACCGAGCATCCGGCCGACGCCGTCATCCTGGCTTCGCCCGCGTTCGTCGCCGCGGGGCTGGTGGAGCGGCTCGCCCCCGAGGCCGCCGTGTCGCTCCGCGAGATCCCCTACGCGTCCACCGCCGTCGTGCTGCTCGTGTACCCGGAGGGCACCGGCGACGCGCTCCCGGATGCGACCGGCTTTGTGGTGCCCGCGGGCAAGGCTCCGCTCACCGCGTGCACGTTCGTATCCCGGAAGTGGCCCCAGCCCGAGCTCGGGTCCCGGGCCGTCCTTCGCTGCTTCGTCGGTGGGGTGAGTGCCGAGGACGTCATGGACGCGCCCGATGGGGAGATCGCGGAGGCGGTATGCCGGCACGTCGCCGCCCTGGTCGAGTTGCCGCCGGCTCCCGAGGCCTGGAAGGTGGTGCGGTGGCCGAAGGCCATGCCCCAGTACGAAGTGGGGCACCTGGAGCGGCTGGCCCGGATCGAGGGGTCGCTTCCGCCAGGCGTGTTTCTGGCCGGTTCGGGGTACCGTGGGGTGGGCCTGCCCGACTGCGTCCGGAGCGGGAACGAGACGGCCGGACGAGTCCTGGCCCATCTCGCCGGCCTGCCGGCGAAAGACGCCGAACAGGAGCGCGTGTGATGAGCGAGACCGTGTACGCCCTGTATCCGGTGTTCAGGGCGGCTCCGCGCCCCCACGGGCTCGACGTGGACGACGCGGCCCAGGAGATCGAGAACCTGTTCAAGGAGTGGTCCGACCGGGTGACCGTCCGCGGGGTGTACTCGACGGTGGGGTTCCGGGCGGACTCGGACCTCATGCTGTGGCTCCTCGGGCCTTCGCCCCACGCGGTGCAGGACGCGCTGGTCGGGTTCCGGCGGACCCAGGCCGGACGCGGCCTCGAGCTCGCGTGGTCGTTCATGGGCGTGGTCAAGCCGGCCGAGTTCACCCCCGACCACGCCCCGGCCTTCGCGAAGGGCGAGCCCCCCCGAAGGTTCCTGTGCGTCTACCCGTTCGTTCGGACGCCCGAGTGGTACCTGCTGCCCCGGGAGGAACGTGCCGAGCTGCTCCGCGAGCACGGGGAGATCGGCCGGGAATTCCCCGAGGTCCTGGCCAACACCACCAGCGCCTTCGGGATCAACGACTGGGAATGGATCCTGGCCTTCGAGGCGGAGGACCTCGATCGCATCGTGGACTGCATCCGAAGGCTCCGGGAAGCGAAGGCCCGGCGGTACACGAAGGAGGAGGTCCCGTTCGTGACCGGCATCCGCAAGGACGTCCGGGATGCCCTGACCGACCTCACCTGATCTTCGGCGCATAATGAAGGCGAACCGTTCGGAGGGAAGGCCATGAAGGCGAAGGACAAAGGCGGTGAGAAGCACCAGAAGCGGGTGGCGCAGAAGTCCATCAAGGAGAAGCGCGCCGCCAAGCGGGCCAAGAAACAGGGCACCACGACCGTCCATATCACGACGACGCCGCAGCAGTAGCGGCCGGCGTTCGAGGACTCGGAGCCATGAGGGACCTGGCATCGATGGAGTGCGTTCCGTGCAAGGGCGGGATCCCTCCCATGGAGCACGAGGAGATCCAGGGGTACCTGGCCGACCTGGGGGGTAACTGGCGGGCCGTGGACGATCACCAGCTGGAGAAGGAGTACCGGTTCAAGAACTTCCGCCACGCGCTGGACTTCACGAACCGGGTCGGCGAGCTGGCGGAGGACGTCGGGCATCACCCCGACATCTACCTGGCCTGGGGGAAGGTGAAGGTCACGGTGTGGACCCACAAGATCGATGGGCTGCACCAGGCCGACTTCGTGTTCGCCGCCAAGGCCGACCGGGCGCTGGGGGAGGCGCAGCCCACGGAGGGATAGCGCCGCTTCGCGGGGCGTGGTGCGCTCGGGGGCGGAGCTCAGCCGGCGAACGACGACGCGGCCTCGATCGTGCTTCCGATCTCCTCGGGGCCGTGCACGGTCGACAGGGTCCACATCTCGTAGCCGGACGGCGGAAGGTACACGCCCCGCTCGAGCATGTGGTGGAAGAAGCGGGCGTACCGCGCGTGGTCCGCGGCCTTGGCATCGTCGAAGTCGCGGACCGGGCCGGCCGTGAAGAACACGCTGAACATGGTCTCGACCCGGTTGACCGTGGCCGCGATCCCGCTCCGACCGAACGCCTCGTGGAGCCCGGCCGTCAGCTCCTCCGCGGTCTTGGCGAGCTGCGGGTAGGGGTTGCGTTCGCGGGCCAGGGTGAGGGCCGTGATCCCCGCGACGACGGCCACCGGGTTCCCGCTCAGCGTGCCGGCCTGGTACACCGGGCCCACCGGGGCGAGGCGCTCCATCACGTCGCGCCTTCCGCCGAAGGCCGCGCAGGGGAACCCCCCGCCCATCACCTTCCCCAGGACCGTGAGGTCCGGGCCGACGGCGAAGGCGCTCTGGGCGCCGCCGTAGCCGATCCGAAAGCCCGTGATGACCTCGTCGAAGATGAGCAGCGCGCCGTGCTCGGCGGTCGCCTCGCGGAGCCCTTCCAGGAACCCCGGCTCGGGCGGCACGACGCCCATGTTCGCCGCCACGGGCTCGACGATGACGGCGGCGATGGCGTCGCCGCGCTCCGCGAAAGCGGTGCGGACCGCTTCCAGGTCGTTGTACGGCACCGTGAGCGTGTCCCGGGCGGCCCCCTTGGTGACGCCGGCCGATCTGGGGATGCCGAACGTCGCGAAGCCCGAACCGCTGCCCCCGGCCAGGAGCGAGTCGGCGTGCCCGTGATAGCACCCCTCCAACTTCAGGATCACGTCGCGACCGGTGAACCCGCGCGCCAGGCGGACCGCGCTCATCGCGGCCTCGGTGCCGCTCGACACCAGCCGGACCATGTCCACGGAGGGGAGGGCGTCGACGATGAGCTCGGCCAGTCTCACCTCCAGCTCGGTCGGCGCGCCGAAGGACGTGCCGAGATGGGCGGCGTTCACGACCGCGTCCACGATCTCGGGGCACGCGTGGCCGAACAGCGAGGCCCCCCAGGACTGCACGAAGTCGATGTACCGGTTGTCGTCGGCATCGGTGAGGTATGCGCCCGAGGCGCTTCGGATGAAGGGCGGAGTGCCACCCACGGCCGCGAACGCGCGGACCGGCGAGTCCACGCCGCCCGGGATCACGCCCCGTGCGCGCTCGAACAGCTCCTCGGACCTGGTCACGCCCCGATTGTAGGGAGCGTGATGAGGACCAGCGCGGACCGGGCTACCGGCCCACCGGCCAGTGCTCGACCTCGAGCCCGCGCATCGGGAAGTCCTTCGGGTTCCCGGTGGCCAGGCGGGCGCCGATCTCCGCGGCGGCCGCCGCGACAAGCGCGTCCGCCTGCGAGAGGGTTCGCCCGCGGCGGGCGAAGGATCGCCTCCAATAGCCCGCAAGGCGGCCTTCGGGAATCCCGAGAGGCGCAACCAAGAACCCCTCGAGAAGCTCGACGAAGGCGTCGTCCTCAGGCGGGCGGATGCCGCGTGTGACTTCCTCGACGCTGACCGCGCACACGAAGGGCTCGTCCCCTCGCCCGCGGATGCTGCGGAGGCGGTCCCTGGTCCCGATCCGGCCTCGCAGATGGTCGATCAGCACCGAGGTGTCGAGGAGAACGGCTCCCATCAGCCGACGCGGTGCTGGTCCGCCCGGCGTTGGGCGTGGACCCAGGCGGCAGGGTCCCCGTCCCACTCGTGACCCGAGTCGGCGATGGTCCCGAACGCCGATTCGATCTTCCGCCATCGACGCTCCGCGTCCACTGCCCGACGCACGGCGTTGGCGATGAAAGGGCTCCGCCCGCGAGGGCCGACGAGCTCGTCGAGCTCCGAGACGAGCTCGTCATCGAGGCTGATGTGCACACGCATAGTGGCCACAGGTTAGCACACTCCAGGGCCCACGGCTTCCAGCCCGGGCAGGGCATCCTCTGCGATACCTGAGCTGGACGTCAGGCGCCGCGCGCCGGCACCAGACCCAGGTCTCGCAGGACGCCGACGGGGAGCACGTGGCAGTAGGGCTCGTGCCCGGTCTTCTCGTAGTACTGCTGGTGGTAGTCCTCCGCCGGGTAGAACGCGACGAACGGCTTGACCTCCGTGGCGATGGGTCGGTCGAAGCGTGACTGAGCCCGGTCGCGCGACGCCGCGGCCGTGGCCCCGTGCTCGTCGGTATGGGTCAGGATGATGCTGCGGTACTGGGTCCCGACGTCGGGGCCCTGCCGGTTCGCCTGGGTGGGGTCGTGCATGGCCCAGAACACCTCGAGCAGCTGCTCGTAGCTCACCCGCTCGGGGTCGAACGTGATCTGGACGACCTCGGCGTGGCCCGTTCTTCCGGTGCAGACCTCCCGGTACGTCGGGTTCTGGGCGGACCCCCCGCTGAAGCCGGAGACGACGTTGACGACGCCGGGCACCTGCCGGAACACCCACTCCACGCCCCAGAAGCAGCCGGCGCCGAACGTCGCGGTCTCGAATGCCATGGAACCTCCTCGTTATCTCTACCCTATGGTCCCGGAGGCGGGCCCGATCGTTTCAGCCCGCGAGCCAGTCGGCGGCTTCCTTGGCGTGGTAGGTGAGGATGAGGTCGGCGCCGGCCCGCCGGATCGAGGTCAGCACCTCGAGCGCGGCCTTGCGCCCGTCGATCCACCCGTTCTGCGCCGCAGCCTTCACCATGGCGTACTCGCCGCTCACGTTGTAGGCGGCGAGGGGGAACCGGGTCTCCTCCTTGGTCCGGCGGATCACGTCGAGGTAGGGGAGAGCCGGCTTCACCATCACGATGTCGGCGCCCTCCTCGATGTCCTGGCGGATCTCCCGGATGGCCTCGTCGGCGTTCGGCGGGTCCATCTGGTAGCCCGTGCGGTCCCCGAACCGTGGGGCGCACTCGGCCGCCTCGCGAAACGGCCCGTAGAAGCTCGACGCGAACTTCGCCGCGTACGCCAGGATGCCCACCTTCCCGAACCCGGCGCCGTCGAGGGCCTCGCGGATCGCAGCGACCTGCCCGTCCATCATCCCGCTCGGTCCGACCATGTGTGCGCCGGCCTCCGCCTGAGCGATCGCGATCCGCCGGTACAGCTCGACGGTCCGGTCGTTGTCGACATTACCGTCGTCGTCCAGGACCCCGCAGTGGCCGTGGTCGGTGTACTCGTCCAGACACAGGTCGGCGATGACCACGTGCTCGTCCCCGAGATCGTCGCGGAGCAGGCGTATTCCCTTCTGCGCGATGCCGTCGGGGTTCCACGCTTCGGACCCCTCCGGGTCCTTCCGCGTCGGGACGCCGAACAGCATGAAGGCCACCACGCCTTTGGCGGCGATCTCGTTCGCCTCCTTCCGCAGCGACTCCAGCGTGTGCTGGAACTGCCCCGGCATGGACGGGATGGGTGCGGGCTCCCCGATGCCCTCCTTCACGAACAGCGGCGCGGCCAGGTGACGGGGGGCGAGGTCGGTCTCCCGGATGAGCGAGCGGAGCGCCGGCGTCCGGCGGAGCCTGCGGGGCCGGTGGTGAGGGAAGCTCATGGCGCCGATTGTAGGCGGCGTGAGGACCGGGCGGCCTCGTTGCGTGCGGCGAAGACCCGTTCCAGGGCCACGACGAGCCCCTCGATCGTGTGGGGCTTCGCCACCGCCGCCACCCTGAGCCCGCGGGTCCGGGCTTCTCGAGCCGTGACCGGCCCGATGCACACCACCTTCGGATTGCCGCGAACCACCCCGACCGTGCCCACGAATCCCTGGACGGTCGAGGCGCTGGTGAACGTGATGGCGTCGACCCGCCCGTCGGACAGGGCCCGGCGCGCCTCCAGGGGCAGGGATCGCGGCGTGCGCGTTCGGTAGGCGTCCACCCGGACCGGGGTCCATCCCTTCGCGGCCAGCGCGTCCTCCAGACCCTCGGGAGCGATGTCGGCCCGGGCGCACAGCACCCGGCCCCGGCCCCGGGGGAAGGCCCGGGCCAGCGCCGCGGTGGTGAAGGTCCGAGGGACGAGGTCGGCCTCCCGCCGGGCCCACCGCTCGAAGGCCTCGGCCGTGCCCTCGCCGACGGCCGCCACCTTCGCGCGCACGTCGCGCGGAGCGAGCCGGGAGGCCAACACCTCAACCGTGGTCCGGCTGGTCAGCGTGATCCATTCGAACTCCCCGGCGGCCAGCTCCCTCAGCGCGCGGGTGAGCGCGGCCGAACGCGCGGGGACGATCTCGATGGCCGGGGCCACGATCGCTTTCGCGCCCCGCCGCCGGAGCTGGCGCACCAGGACCTCCGACTGGTCCCGGTGGCGGGTGACGACGATGAGCTTGCCGCTCAGCGATCGACGAGGAGTCACGGCCGCACCGCGTCGAGCGTCACCGCCGCACCGCGTCGAGGATGTCGCCCGCTCCTTCGGTCAGCAGTTGGGCCGCGGCGCGTTCGGCGGCATCCTCCGGCGAGCCGGCCTCGACCTCCACGCGGACCAGCCGCTCGCCGTCGGGGGTGGCCACGATGGCCACCATCCTCACCCCGTCGGCGTCCACGGTGGCGTGGGCGCCGAGCGGCAGGTCGCACCCGCCACCGAGCAGCGCCATCAAGGACCGCTCCGCATCGAGGGCCGCGTGGCTGTCCGTGTGATCGAGCGCGGCCACGACCCCGCGGGTTCCCATCTCGGCCGTCCGCGCCTGCACTGCCAGGGACCCCTGGCCCGGCGCGGGGACGATGGGGAGCCACTCGGCGTGGGACGGGGCCAGGCCGAGCCGAGCCAGGCCGGCCGCCGCCAGGACCGCCGCGTCCACCTCGCCCTCCTCGAGCTTTCGAAGCCGGGTGTCCACGTTCCCCCGCAGGTCGGCCACCAGAACGTCCCGCCGCCACCGAAGGATCTGGGCCCGGCGGCGGACGCTGGACGTGCCGACGGTCGCCCCGGACGGCAGCACGCCGTCCCGAGTCACCAGCAGGTCAGATGGGTCGGCCCGGGGCGGGACGGCGGCGATCACCACGCCCTCGTCGTCGTGGGCCGGCAGGTCCTTCGCCGAGTGAACGGCCAGATCGACCTCGCCGTCTTGGAGCGCGCGGACGATCTCGGCCACGAACAGGCCCTTCACGCCGGCCGGGGACGCTGTGGACGGGGCTCCCAGGTCGCCCGACGTGACCATGGGGACGAGCTCGGACTCGATCCCGATGGCCGCCAGGCGGTCGGCCACCTCGCGGGCTTGGGCCAGGGCCAGACGCGACCGCCGGGTGCCGATCCGGAGCTTCACTCCGAGCGGGGCTCGATGCCGAACAGCTCGGCCAGGGCTCTCGCGTAGGCGTCGTCGGCGCCCGGCCCCGACAGCTCCTTCAGCCTGACGATCGGGTCGTGGAGGAGCTTCGAGACGATCCCGCGGGCCAGGGCCTCGACGGCCTCGCGCTCGTCCGGGGTCAGCGCCGCGAGCTCCGAGCGGAACCGGGAGAGCTCCGCGGCCAGCACCGCGTCCCCCCGCTCGCGAAGGGCCCGGATCAGCGGGGCGAGATGCTCCGAGCGGCGGCGGACGGAGAACCGGCGCACCTCTTCGTCCACGATCCGATTCGCTTTCGCGATGTCCTCGGACGTTTCGGCCGCGGCGGCTAGGACGTCCCTCAGCCCTTCGATGTCGATCAGGCGCACGCCCTCGATCGACCCGACCGACGGCTCCACGTCGCGAGGGACCGCCAGGTCCAGGACGAACAGCGGCCGGTCCCGGCCGCGCATGGCGTCGCGAACCGTGGCCTCGTCGACGACCACCCCGGAGGCTCCGGTCGCGGAGATCACCAGGTCGGCCCGGGCCAGTGCCTCCGCCAGGCCGGTCAAGTCCCCGTGCTCCGCCTCGGTCCGCTCGGCCAGGGCCTGGGCCCGCTCCGGGCTGCGGTTCAGCACGCGGACCGGGCCCACCTCGCGAGACCGGAGGTGTTTCGCGGCCCGGGCCGACATCTGCCCCGCGCCGATCACCACCGCGCGCTTGCCGGCGAGCTCGCCGAGGGTCTCCTCGGCGAGACGGGTCCCCGCTTCGACGAACGCATCGGGCGCCGCGCCCACACCAGTCTCGGCGCGGACCCGGCGGCCGGCCCGGGCCGCGCTGTGGAACAGGGCGGTCAGGACGGGACCCGCGGCATCCTCGGCCCGGGACCGCCGGTGGGCCTCCCGGACCTGGGACAGGATCTGCGGCTCGCCGAGGACCATGGAGTCCAGACCCGCGGCCACCGCGAACAGGTGCTCGGCCGCGCCGTCCTCGTAGTGGGAGTACAGCGGCTCGGCGAGCAGGTCCGGCGACACTCCGCGCGACTCGCACAGGAGCCGCTTCAGCGCCAGGAAACCCGCATGGTAGGCCGGGACGCTCGCGTACACCTCCACCCGGTTGCAGGTGGACAGGATGACGGCCTCCCCGATGGCGTCGTCGTCGAGGGCGCGGCGGTACGCCTTGGCCAGGTCGTCGTCGGCGAAGGCAAGCCGTTCGAGCAGCTCGACGGTGGCGCGGCGATGGGAGACGCCGAGGGCGAGGATCGACATAGCTCTCCGCGATTCTACGCACCCGCCACCACGACCAGGGGGGCCACGCGGCATGTCCCGGTCGCCGGGTGCATCGGTCGCTACCGACCGACCGTACCGTTCAGATCCTGGATCGGCACGGCCGCCTCCACCGCGTGCCGTCGCCGTAGAATCGGTGCGGAGACGTGGCTGAGTGGCCGAAAGCAGCCGCCTGCTAAGCGGTTAGGGGGTGTTGAGCTCCCTCGCGCGTTCGAATCGCGCCGTCTCCGCCGGTCAAGGGGACTATGCGGCGGTTCGCAGCTTTCCGCGCCCAGCTTGCACTGAGTGAGGGATCGCGAGCTTGGGTCGACTGTCGCCTGGCGGATCGGTGACCGTCCGCGGGTGCGGAACGCGGGGCCGGATCATCGGGCTGGTCCCCGGTGCCGGGATCATCGGGCGGGCCCGGATCATTCGGGCTGGTCCCCGGTGCCGGGATCATCGGGCGGGGCCGGATCATCGGGCTGGTCCCCGGTGCCGGGATCATCGGGCGGGGCCGGATCATCGGGCTGGTCCCCGGTGCCGGGATCATCGGGCGGGCCGGGATGATCGGGCGGGCCCGGATGATCGGGCGGG
>DASWJF010000087.1:0-5157 GCA_036397275.1 Actinomycetota bacterium | reverse complement strand
CCGGCCCGGACTCGCCCGGCACCGCCTACGTCATGCTGCACCACTCCATCGGCGACGTGGGAGACGGGCACCTCGGTTCGTGGGGGTACCAGGACGGCGGCATGGGGGGCGTGTCCGACGCCTGTCGCCGGGCGGCGGAGTCGTTCGGGGCCGAGATCCGGACGAACGCTCGGGTCGCCGAGATCCTGGTGCGTGGCGGCCGCGCCGTGGGCGTGGCCCTGGAGAGCGGTGAGGAGGTTCGGGCTCCGGTCGTGGTCACCACGATCCACCCGAAGATCGCGTTCCTCCGGCTGATCGACCGCGCCGAGCTGCCGCCGGAGTTCGTCCAGGACATCGAGAGCTGGAAGACCCGAAGCGGCGTGGTGAAGATCAACGTCGCCATCAGCGAGCTGCCGGACTTCATCGCCGATCCCGGCAAGAACCTGCAAGACCACCACACCGGCTCGGTCGAGCTGTGCTTCTCGCCGCGGTACGCGGAGGAGGCCTTCCAGGACGCGCACCTCCTGCGGAAGGCGGCCGCGCGGCCCTTCGTCGACGGGGTCATCCCCACGACACTGGACAAGACGCTGATGCCGGAGGGCGTGCACAACTTCTCGATGTTCACGCAGTGGGTCCCCGATGACTGGGTGAACGAGCCGCACCGGGACGAGCTCGAGCAATACGCGGACCGCGTGATCGACCTGTACGACGAGCTGGCGCCGAACTTCAAGGCGTCGGTCATCGCGCGCCAGGTGATCGGGCCCTACGACATGGAGCAAGAGCTCGGACTGATCGGGGGGAACATCTTCCACGGCGAGCTGTCGGTGGATCAGCTGTTCCACATGCGGCCGGCCCCCGGCTATGCGGATTACCGCACGCCGATCCGGGGGCTCTATCACGGGAGCAGCGCCACGCACGCCGGGGGCGGCGTGTGTGGCATCCCCGGGTGGCAGGCCTTCCGGCAGGCCAAACGGGACCGGATGCTGCCCAAGCGCTCGAAGTAGCCTCGGAGCGTGACCGGTTCGGAGGTGGCGCCGGAGACGGGGCGAACCGCCCTCGAGTGCCTTCTGGAGGCTCGGTCCGTGGCCGTCGTGGGCGCGAGCGTGCGAGAGGGTTCCGTGGGCCACCAGACCATGGTCGAGCTCGTGGAGGGCGGCTTCGACGGCCCGGTATTCCCGGTCAACCCGAAGTACGACGAGGTCCTGGGGATCCGCTGCGTCGGGACCATCGCGGACGTCGGCGAGCCGGTGGACCTGGCCATCCTGGCCGTGGGGAATGCTTTGCTGGAGGGGCAGCTCCGGTTGGCCGTTTCGGCCGGTGCCCGGTCGGCGGTGATCTTCGCAAGCTGCTATGAGGCGCCGCGGGAGGACGGGGCGCCGCTCCCGGAGCGGCTGGCGGCCATCGCTCGATCAGCCGGCATGGCGGTGTGCGGCGGGAACTGCATGGGCTTCGCCAACCTGGAGAAGGGCCTGCGGGCCCTGGGGTTCTACGAGCCGAAGGGGCTTCGGCCAGGCCCGATCGCGTTCGTCAGCCACTCCGGCTCCGCCTTCTCCGCGCTGCTGCACAACGACCGAGGGCTGTCGTTCAACGTCGCGGTCTCCTCCGGGCTGGAGCTCGTGACGACCGCGGCCGACTACGTGCGCTACGCGCTCTCGCTCGACAGCACGAAGGCCATCGGGCTGTTCGTCGAGAGCGTTCGGGATCCGGCGAACTTCATGGCGGCCCTTGGGGCCGCGAACGAGCGCGACGTGCCGGTGGTGGCGCTGAAGGTCGGCCGGGAGGCGCTCACCCGCGAGATGGTCACCGCCCACTCAGGGGCGCTGGCCGGGGAGGACGGCGCCTACGAAGCGCTGTTCGAGGCGTTCGGGGTGCTCAGGGTAGAGGGTCTGGACGAGATGGGCGACGCCCTAGCCCTGTTCGGATCGGGCCGCCAGGCCGGGCGGGGCGGCCTGGCCAGCGTGCACGACTCCGGGGGGGAGCGGGCGCTGCTGGTGGACGCCGCCGCGAGCGTCGGCGTGCCGCTGGCGCAGATCTCGGAGGAGACGACGCGGCGCCTGGCCGGCCTGCTGGAGGAGGGCCTGCTGCCGGTGAACCCCCTGGACTTCTGGGGCACCGGCCGGGACGCGGACGAGGTCGTCACGGGTTGCATGCGCGCGCTGTTCGACGACCCCGATACCGCGGCGCTCGCGTTCGGCGTGGATCTCACCACCGAGGACGACCCGGGCACGGGGTACATCCGGATGGCGAAGGAGGTCTACCCGGAGACCGGGAAGCCGTTCGCCATGCTGTCCAACTTCGCCGGCGGGATCGATCGCAACGATGTGCGACAGCTGGAGGAGGCGGGCATCCCGGTGTTGGAGGGGACGCTGACCGGCCTGACGGCGTTCCGGCATCTGTTCGACTACCGCGACCACCGCTCGTTGCCCCCGGTCGAGGAAACAACGCCCGTACCGCTCGAAGTGCGCGAGCGTTGGAAGGAGCGCCTGTCGATCGCGGACCCGTTGTACGAAGCCGAGGGCCTTTCGCTGCTCTCGGACTTCGGTATCCCCGTGGTGCCGGTATCGGTGGTCGGGTCCCTCGACGACGCCGTCGCCGCCGCCGAGCGCCTCGGGTTCCCGGTCGCGCTGAAGACGGCCACGCCTGGGGTGCGGCACAAGTCGGACGTCGGCGGCGTCCGGCTCGGGCTCGGAGACCGAACGGCGCTCCTCGATGCTTACCGCGAGTTGAGCGCGTCGCTGGGCCCCACGATGACCGTCGCGGCGATGGCGCCGGCCGGCGTGGAGATACATCTCGGGATCGTGCGCGATCCGCAGTACGGGCCGCTCGTTCTCGTGGCGGCCGGCGGTGTGCTCGTCGAGGTGCTGAAGGACCGCCGCCTCGCCCTCCCTCCGCTCGACGAGACGAGGGCTCGTCGCCTGATCGACGGGCTGAAGGTCCGGCCGCTCCTCGACGGCGTCCGCGGGCATCCGCCCGCCGACGTGGTCGCGCTCGCGAAGGCTGTGGTCGGGTTGTCGTGGCTGGCCCACGACCTCGGCGACCACCTAGAGGCCCTCGATGCGAACCCCGTCATCTGCGGCCCGGACGGCTGTTTCGCCGTCGACGCCCTGGTGATTCGCCGCGGCCGCTAGGCTCCCCTGACGACCCGCGCCGGCAGGCTAGACGGGGTTGTCGACGGGGACGGTGCCGGGGACCCAACCCGGATAGTCCTCGGGGAAGTCGAAGGCGCTCCCATAGCACTTCAGCTTGCCGAGCGGCCTCGCGTCCTTCCTGGGGTTCCGGTCGAAGTCGAAGACGTGCTCGAAGTTGTGGGTCTGCTCGATCCGCGGCGTGAGGTACGGCAGGCCCCAGTTGTCCTCGATGAACTTGAGCGGCGAGGAGAACTCGCCCAAGGCGTCGTCGATGTACCCCTTCTTCGCATAGGGCGAGATCACGAGCGACGGCACCCGGATCCCCATGCCGAGGTCGTCCACCTGGGGCGGCAACACGTGGTCGTAGAATCCGCCCCACTCGTCCCAGGTGAGGAAGATCGCCGTGTGCATCCACGCGTCGCTCCGCATCACCGCGTTGACCACGTCCGTGACGAAGTTCTGGCCGAAGCACATCGAGAACGGGGGGTGGTCCGATAGCTCGAACCTCGGCGTGACCCAGGTGACGGCCGGAAGCCTGCCGGCCTCGATGTCCCGGACCAGGCGGTCCACGGGCCGGACGTGCTCGTGGAACATGTCGGTGTGGAAGATGGACGCGATCCCGTTCAGCGCGTTCCAGAAATACCCCGCCTGGCCAGGCACGGCCGCGTAGTACGCCCAGTCCACGCCGATGCCGGAGAGCTGCTGCGGCACGGTCTCGTAGTCGAAGCACGTGTCGTGCTTCGTGAGGTTGCCCTTGTCGTCCTTGACGAACACGAACACGTCCTCGCCGAGGGCGTCGCAGCCCCAGCTCTTGAACTTCTTGTCGTCGATCACCTCGGTTTCGATGTTCTCGGGGTTGTCGATCGTGCCGCCGGACTGGCCGGCCACGAAGAAGAAGTGGTTGGGGTACGAGGGGCCGCCGACCGAGGCGAAGAAGTTGTCGGACAGGACGTAGTCGTCGGCCAGCGCCCAGTAGCTCGGGACCTGGTCCGGGTCGAACTGCGAGTACGCGTAGACCGGCCCGTAGACGCCGAGGTCGAACCCGTCGAGCTTCCCACCGTTCATGCTGCTCAGGTGGGCGGCCCGGTCGTGGGGGAGGTCACCGGGCAGCCACTCGGGGCTGCGGATCAGCGGGACCTCTTGGCCGTGCTTCACGCCGACGGTGGTGCCGTTCGCCCCCGGGTATTTACCGAACAGGTTGTCGAAGCTCCGGTTCTCCATGAACAGGTAGATCACGCGCTTGATCGGCCACCGGGTGTCGATCGCCGGCGTTGTATCTGTGACCCTGGTGATGACTCGCCCGCCGGTGCAGGAGAAGAGCGTGGCCCCGGCCACCGCCATCGCGGACCGGGTCAGGAACTCCCGGCGCGAGAGGCGCTGGTGGGGCACTCGCTCGAAGCCGGAGAGCTCACGCGACTCGGGCGGCATTGAGTCGTGGAGGTACGGGCACCGCATCGGTCTCCGAGGCTACCAGGGAACACTGCGGGTATCCTCCCCGGGCCCGCACATCACGGAGCTCGAGTGACGACGCGAAAGTTCCCGTTCGCCTTCTTGGCGGCGACGGCCGTGGCCCTTGCCGCGTGCGGCGCCGCCGGGACCTCGAACGAGCCGTCCCCGACATCACCACCGCCGGTGTCCCCGACCGTGGCGGCTCCCACGACCTCGCCGGTCCCGCCGCCAGAAACGCTGGCCTCGCCTCCCCCGACCAGGGGCGATGCCACCACGACCTGCGTGAACGGGTGGGTCACGCCGCTTGCGAATACGCAGTCATACCTCCAGCCCCTCGGCATCATCCGCCGGACGACAAGGGTCGAGGGCCCGCTGGTGGTGGTGGACATGCGTTCGTTCTCGGGCCCGGAGTCACCCCCGTCTGACAAGGGTTACATCGTGCTGGTCCAGCGGTGGTACATAAAGCTGTACGCGGCGAGCGACCCGGCGTTCCAGGGCCGGTTCCTGGTGGAGTCCCGCCGGTTCGGCCGCGGGCTCTCGGCGGTGGCCCCCTACCGCACGCGGGGGTTCCGGTCGCCGGACTGGATCGGGTTCCAGTTCG
>DASWJF010000086.1:0-5443 GCA_036397275.1 Actinomycetota bacterium | reverse complement strand
CGTGTTCAAGCCCGTCATCATCATGAACTTCCTGCACTCCACCCGGATCCTGGCCGACGTCTGCCGCACGTTCCGCGAGTTCTGCGTGGAGGGGATCGAGGCGAACCGGGAGCGCATCGCCGAGCTCGTGGGCAACTCGCTGATGCTGGTCACGGCGCTCTCGCCGAAGATCGGCTACGACAAGGCGGCCGAGATCGCGAAGAAGGCGCACGTCGAGGGCACCACGCTCAAGGAGGCCGCCTTGTCGCTCGGCTACCTCACGGAGCAGGAGTACGACGAGCTGGTGCGCCCGGAGAAGATGGTCGGGCCGGAGTAGCCGGGCCTACCGGCGGCGCAGCTCCAGAATGGTCGCCTCGGGGCGGCACAGGAACCGAAACGGCGCGTACTTGCTGGTCCCCAGGCCCGGCGAGATGTGGGCGTACGCGTCCCCCAGCCGCACCAAGCCCGAGGCCATGCGCCTCGGCACGTGGGAGTTGGTCACCAGCGCGCCGACGAACGGCATCCGGACCTGCCCACCATGGGTGTGGCCGAACACCATCAGGTCGTAGCCCAGGGCGGCGAGCTCCGGCGCGGGGTCCGGCGAGTGGCTGACCGCGAACCCGAACCGCTCGGGGTGCCGGCGGGGCGCTACCCGCAGGTCCTGGCGTCCGATGTGCGGGTCGTCCAGGCCGAGCAGCTCGACGCCCAGGCCGTCCAGGGCAGCGACCATCCGGACGTTCGGCAGGTGGACCCAGCCGTCCATCGCGAGGAGCGCGATCATCTCAGGCGCCCGGCCCCGCCTGGCCCGGCGGCGGGTGCGCCCCTTGCGGAAGTACCGGAAGTAGTTGAGGGGCCGGGGCACGAAGTAGTCGTTCGACCCCAGGACGAAGTAGGAGGCCAGACGGCCCCGCACCGCCCGGAGCGCTCGAGCGGCGTCCTCCACCGCCTCCGGCTCGCCGACGATGTCGCCCGTCACCACGGTCATGTCGGCTCCGGGCAGGCCCTCCAGGAACCGGCGCAAGCCGTCCGAGCGCCTGGTGAAGTGCAGGTCCGAAAGGTGCAGCACCGTGAGCTCCTCGGGCCCCTCGGCCGGTAGGATGGGCACCCGGTACCGGACCAGTCGGTACCATCGCCGTTCGACGAGCGCGCCGTAGGCCACGCAGAGCGCACCGACGGACACGATCGCGACCAGGATCCAGGGGAGCACGGGAGGAAGTCTACGGTGGGCGAATCCACCCTCAAAGCGCGGGTCCAACGCGAGATGCACGAGGCCCTGAAGGCCGGCGACAAGATCCGCCTCGGTGCCCTTCGGATGCTCTCCGCCGCAATCACGAACCGCGAGAAAGAGGTGCTCCACGAGCTCTCCGACGACGAGGTCCGAGAGATGGCCGTCCGGGAGGTCAAGCGGCGCAACGAGTCCATCGAGGCCTTCGAGAAGGGCGGCCGGGCCGACCTGGTGGAGAAGGAGACCGCCGAGCGAGAAGTGCTGAACGCGTACGCACCCGTCCCGCTGTCCGAGGCCGAGGTGGACGCCCTGATCGACGAGGCCCTCGCGGCCACCGGTGCCTCCGGTCTCCAGGAGATGGGCAAGGTCATGGGGTTCGTGATGGGCAAGGCCAAGGGCAAGGTCGACGGTTCGGCCGTCCAGGCCAAGGTCCGGGCTCGCCTGGGCGGCTAGGCCCTAGGGCGACCGGGCCCGGCCCGGTCCGTGCGCCTGCTGGCCCACCCAGATCGTGACGGTCGACCCCGCGGGGACCTGCTGGTAGGCGTCCGGCGACTGGATCTGGACGATCCCGTCCTGGTTGGGGTCGAAGACCTCGATGCGCTGCACGTCGACCTCGAGCCCCGCGGCCTTCAACGCGTCCACGGCGTCCTTCTCGGCGAGGCCGACGACGTTTGGCACGAGCACCGGCTGGCCGTCCTCGTGGCCCTTGTCCCCCTTGCCGTTGCTCACGGTGAGCTTCACGCCGCTCCCGAGCGTCGCGGTCGTCCCGCCCTCCGGCGACTGCTTGAGGACCGTGTTCACCAGCACGGAGGAGTCCACCTTCTCGACGATCGGCGTGAAGTTCGCTTCCACCAGGATCTCCTGCGCCTCGCGGGAGCGAAGGCCGACCACGTTCGGGATCTCCCCGCCGGGCTGGGGCGGCGGAGCCGGGAAGCCCAGCACCGGCATGTCGGACACGGCCTTCACCATGAAGTCCTGCCAGATCGGGGCGGCCACCGTTCCACCGAACACGGAGTAGCCGTAATACGAGTCCATGGGGACCTGCCCCTCCGGGAAGCCCACCCACACCGCCGTGGCCACCTGCGGGGTATACCCCGCGAAGTAGACATTCGTGTAGTCCTGGGCGGTGCCGGTCTTGCCGGCGATGGGCCGGCCGATCTGAGCGGCCGAGCCGGTCCCGCAGCACACCACCCGCTGGAGCATGGCGGTGACGAGGTGGGCGATGTCGGGGTCGATGACCTGCCTGCACTCCGGCTTGTGCTGGTACAGCTTCTCGCCGCCCGGCAGCACGACCCGGCCGATGGCGAACGATCGGCACCGCACACCCTCGTTGGCGAGCGTCGAGAAGCCCGCCGCCATGTCGAGCGTCGAGACCTCCACCGTTCCCAGGGTGATGGAGGGCACGGCCGTGAGGGGTGAGGCGATCCCCATCTGTCGGGCCGCCTTCACGATCTGTTCGGCTCCAACGTCCAGGGCGAGCTGGGCGAAGACCACGTTTACGGAGTTCTGGGTCGCCGTCCACAGGTCGATGTAGCCGCGGTCGCCGGCCCCCTCGGCGTTCGAGACGCACCCCGTCTCGGACAGCCACAAGCTCGAGCAGAACGGCGACTTGGAGGAGTAGACCTTGCCCGGCGGGAACTCTTCCTGGAACGCCGCGACCAGCGTGAACGGCTTGAAGGCGGAGCCCACCTGGCGCCGCCCCTGCCACACCAGGTCGAGCTGGTCCCGCCGGTAGTCCTTGCCGGAGAGCATGGCCCGGATGGCTCCGCTCTTCGCATCGACCGAGACCAGCGAGACATCGGGGCCACGCTTCGGATCGATGGCCGAGCTCGCGTCCACCGCCTCCTGTGCGTATCGCTGCCAGTCGGGCCTGAGCGTGGTGTAGATCTTCAGGCCGCCCTGGAACAGCGTGTGCCTGCGCTGGTTGTAGGTCTTGCCGAACCCGTCGAACTCGCCGTCCGGGTTGTCCAGGATCGACTGTGTGATGTAGTGGATGAAGAATGGCTGGACCTTCTGGCCGGTCTTGCCGGCCGTCTCCGCCAGCCTGATGGAGCTGGCCATGGCCCGGTCGATGTCCGCCTGCGGGACCCATCCCAGCGTGGCCAATCGCCCCAGCACCTCGTTCCGGCGGGCCTCGGCCCTTTGGGGGTGCGTCACCGGGTTGTACTGCTCCGGCGCCGAGATCAGCCCGGCGAGGAGCGCCCCCTGCGGGAGGTTCAGCTTCGAGGCCGGCTTCCCGAAGTAGTGCTGCGAGGCCGTGCCGATCCCGTACACGCCGTTTCCCAAATACACCTCGTTCAGGTACATCTCGAGGATCCTGTCCTTCGAGTACCGCTGCTCCAGGCGCATGGCCAGCGCGGCCTCCTGGAACTTCCGTGCGAAGGTCTGCTCGTTCGTGCTGATGACGGCGTTCTTCACGAGCTGCTGCGTGATGGTCGAGCCGCCCTGCGTGATGCGCCCGGCGATGAGGTTCGCCAGCATGGCCCGGAACACCGACGGAACGTTGAGGGGCCCGTGGCTGTAGAACCCGTCGTCCTCGATGGCGAGCACGGCGTCCCTTGCGATGGGCGCGACCTTCCCCAGGCCGACGATCTGGCGGTTCTCGTCCAGGTACAGCGTGGCCAGGACCGACCCGTCGGCCGCGTAGATCGTGGAGCGCTCCGGTGGATGCGGGATCCTGGTGAAGGCCGCCCCGGCCGACTCCAGCCTGTCGTTCAGCGCGGTCGTCCCCATGTCGAGCGCTCCGAACAGCGGGTACAGCATGAGCGCCACCAGGACGGCGGCGAGCGCGATGACCGCGGCGAACAGGACCGGGTACAGGGGCACCGCGACGGTGCCCTCGTACGGCCGCGGGCCGGCGCCGGTCGTGCGGAACCGGTCTCTGCGCGGAGCCTCCATGAGCTCGGGGCCAGGATACCCTCGCGGGTCCGCCGGTACGATAGGGCGGCCCATGCGCCGAGCCCTGTTCGTCACCCTCTTGGCATGCGTGCTCGCTCCGGCGGCGCAACGAGCCGCGGTGGCCCAGCCCGAGGCGCCGGCCCGGGTGATCGTGGCCGAGATCGACGGGTCCATCGACCGAACGCTCGCCGGATACCTCGTCGACACCCTGGCCGAGGGCGAGCGGACCGGGGCCACCGTGGTGCTTCAGCTGGACACCGCCGGGACCCTTGATCAGGACGCCGTGGGACTTGCCCGGCGGATCTTCGAGTCGAAGGTCCCGGTGATCGCGTGGGTGGGGCCGGCGCCCGCCAAGGCGCAGGGGGCCGGGCTACTGTTCCTGTACGCCTCGAGCCTGGCCGCCGTGTCTCCCGGCGCCGGCGTGGGGCCGTTCCAGCCCCTCGACCTGGTGGACGCTCGGAACCGGACCATGCCCGACGAGGCCACCCTGGAGGACCTGGTGGTCGGATGGGCGGCCGAACGGGGCAAGCCCCCCGTCCTTGATGTCCCGTCGTCCCCATTGCCGGCCCAGGACACGCTGGACCGACACATCGCCCAGGTCGTCGCACCATCCGTCCCGGACCTGCTGGAAGAGGTGGACCGGACCACCGTCGAGACCGCGGCCGGGCCGGTGACCCTTCGCACGAGGATCGCCGAGAGCCGGTCGGAAACCCCGGTGGACGTCCGGTTCACCGAGCCCGGCCCGGTGGACCGGGTGCTGCACGCCGCCGCGTCCCCAGCCGCCGTCTACGTGCTTCTGGTGCTGGGGTTCGCCGCCCTGGCCTTCGAGCTCGTCCAACCGGGGTTCGGGTTCGCCGGACTGGCGGGCCTCTTGATGCTCGCCCTGGGCACCTACGGGCTCACCGCGGTCCCGGCCTCGTGGCTCGGGCTCTTGCTGCTTGTTGGAGGCGTGATGTTCCTGGCCGCCGACGTGCTGCTCCGTAGGCTCGGCGCGCTCACCGCCTTGGGGCTGGCGACGTTCCTGGCGGGCTCGGTGCTCGCGTTTCGGGGCGTGGCGCCGGCCATCCGGGTCTCCCCGTGGTTGGTGGCGTCACTCACCGTCGGGAGCTTCCTCTACTACGGGTTCGCCCTCACCGTGGCCCTCCAATCGCGGGAGCGGGTCACCTCCACCCAGCGCGGACTGGTCGGCCTGGTCGGCGAGACCCGGGGGGAGCTCCGGCCCGAGGGTCCGGTGTACGTCAAGGGGACCCTGTGGCGGGGCCGGAGCTCGGATGGTCCCATCCCCGCCGGCACCCGGGTCCGGATCCGGGGGGTGGACGGCCTGATCCTGCGGGTGGAGCC
>DASWJF010000085.1:0-10489 GCA_036397275.1 Actinomycetota bacterium | reverse complement strand
CGGTGGGCGGAGGTCGAGGTGATCGACGCCGAGCTCACGTTGCACTATCCCGATGACTGATGGGACACGGCCCAGCAGGGTCTCGGAGGAGTTCCGGGAGATCCTGGCCGAGGAGATCCCCAGGCTGAAGGATCCCCGGATCGGGTTCGTCACGGTCATCCACGTGAAGGTCACCCCGGACCTCCGGCATGCCCGAGTCTTCTATACGGCGATGGGGGACGAAAGGGAGCGGAAGGCCACGGCCGCGGGGCTCCGGTCGGCCCGGTCCCATCTCCGGCAGGTCATCGGGCACCAGGTCCGGCTGAAGGCCCTCCCGGACCTGGTGTTCGAGGAGGACGAGTCGAGCGAGGCCGCCGAGCGCATCGAACGGCTGCTCCGCGAACTGCACGAGGGGGAATGGTGACCGGCGAGCTGGCGCGCGCGGCGGAGCTCCTGGCGGGAGCGACGAAGGTCGCGATGGCGTGCCACGTGAACCCCGACACCGACGCGCTCGGGTCGATGCTGGGCCTCTCGATCTACCTTCGGTCCCGGGGCATCGAGACCGTCTGCTCGTTCGGCAACGAACCGTTCGACCTGCCGCGGTGGGCGGAGGGATTGCCGGGGAGGGAGGCGTTGGTCCAGCCGAAGGAGTTCCCCAAGGAGCCGGCGGTCATGGTGACGTGCGACGCGGCGTCCATGAACCGGCTGGGCTCGCTCGCGGCGAACGCGACGAAGGCCGGAGCGTTGATCTGGATCGACCACCACGTCAGCAACGACGGCCTCGGCACGATCGCCCTGGTCGATCCGGCGGCGTCATCGACCTGCGAGATGGTGTACCGGCTGGTCGGGGCCATGGGCGGGGAGCTTCCGGCCGAGGCGGCGATGTGCCTGTACGCGGGTCTCGTCACCGACACGGGCCGGTTCCAGTACCAGGCGGTCCGGCCCGAGACGCTTCGGGTGGCCGCCGAACTCCGCGAGCACCCGTTCGACCACGCCCGCCTGGCCCAGGCACTGTACGAGGACAACGGGGCCGCGTACCTGAAGCTGCTCGGGACCGCGCTGCACCGGCTCACGCTCGAGCCGGACT
Organism: Actinomycetota bacterium; assembly: GCA_036397275.1. Classification (GTDB taxonomy): domain Bacteria; phylum Actinomycetota; class UBA4738; order UBA4738; family HRBIN12; genus AC-69. The sequence continues at coordinate 9,423 of DASWJF010000085.1, read as the reverse complement.
CCGACCTGGTGTGGACGTACCTGACCCAAGCCGACCTGGCCGAGGCGGGGGTGCATCCGAGGGAGACCGACGACGTGATCGACGTGGTGCGAACCGCACGCGAGACGGACGTGGCCGCGGTCTTCAAGCAGCAGCGGGACGGCCGGTTCAAGGTCAGCTTGCGATCGCGGGGCGGCCACGACCTCTCGGCCGTCGCTTCCACCTTCGGCGGGGGCGGGCATCGCCTGGCGGCCGGGTACACGTCCCCGCACGGCCTGGCGGAGGCGGTCGAACGGTTGAAGTCGGCCCTCCTCGGCGAGCGGCCGTGACCGGGGGGTCCGGGGGGCTCATGGAGCGAAGCGGTAGCCCCCCGGCAGTGGACGGCCTGGTCCTGGTGGACAAGCCGAGCGGGGTCACGTCCCATGATGTGGTCGACGCGGTGCGCCGGGCCCTGGGGACCCGGAAGGTCGGCCACGCCGGGACCCTCGACCCCATGGCCACCGGGCTGCTCGTCATCGGGGTGGGCCGGGCCACGCGGCTGCTCCGGTTCCTCGGGGATCTCCCCAAGACCTACGAGGGCACCGGCCGGCTGGGGGAGGAGACCGACACCCTCGACGCGGAGGGACGGGTGGTGCGAACCTCCGAGGTCGCCGTGTCCCGCGACGGGCTGGAGCGGGCCGTGGCGGGGTTGGTCGGCGAGTCCGTGCAGCGGGCGCCGGCGTACTCCGCGGTGAAGGTGGGAGGGCGGAAGCTGTACGAGGCGGCCCGGAAGGGCGAGCCGGTGGAGGGGCCGCCCCGGCCGATCCGGGTCGATGCGTTCGAGGTGCTTCGGTTCGGGCCGCCCGACTTCGACTTCCGCGTCACGTGCTCGGGCGGGACGTATGTGCGCGCCCTGGTGGCGGACGTGGGCTCGACCCTCGGGTGCGGCGCCCATCTCACGCGGCTGGTTCGCACCGCGATCGGCCCGCTCCGGATCGAGGAGGCCGTCCGGCCCAACGACGTGGGCGAACCGCTCCCGGTCGATGCGGCGGTCGCGCACCTGCCGCGCATCGACCTCGGCGCGGACGAGGCACGCGTGGCGAGCCACGGGAGCATCCTCGGTCCCGCGGGGATCGCCGGACCCTACGCGGTGTTCGCCCCCGGCGGGAGCTTGATCGGCGTGTACCGCGACGACGGCGCCAAGGCCCGCCCGGAAGTCATACTGTCTGGATGATCGAATCCGGCGGGCGCGACCGCGGAAAGCTCGCCCCGGCCGACGTGAAGGCTCAGCCGGCTCCGGTGGGATAGGCGGGCGGCGCGCGGCGGCGCATCGCCATGTCCCGGATCTCCGTCACGAGGGCGGTCGAGCCGAGCGCCACGCCCGTGCCCAGCAGCACGCCCGCGACGACGTCCGAGAGCCAGTGCGCGTTCAGGTACACGCGCGACATGGCCATGAGACAGGCGAACGCCACCGCGACGGCCTCCCACTTCCGCCTGCTTCGTCCGGCGGGCAGGAGCACCAGCACCAGCGCGACCGCCGTGGCGGCCCCGGCGACCGCATGACCGGAGGGGAAGGCGAAGCCCGCCGTGGCGACCAGAGGTCCCGGAGGTCGCCCCCGGTGGAAGAACGCCCTGGCGGTCGACAGCAGGATCTCGGCCATCGCCCAGGTGAGCGCCCAGGCTGCGAAGGCCCGCCACCGCCGGCGCCACGCGAGCCACACCGCCACCGCGACGCGGAGCGGGATCGTGACCATGCCCCCGCCGATCACGTTCAGGGCGCGCGCCGCCGCCGAGAACACGATGTTCCTGATGTCATCGATCGCGTCGTACATCGCCCGGTCCACCCGGCCGATCGGCGCGAACGTCGTCTCCGGCGCTAGCGCGGGAGGGTGACGGCCGACCCCGACGAAGACCAGGGCCATCGCCACGAGCACAGCCGTCACGCACCAACGACCCACGCGCCCCTCCGAGTCCCGACCCGGCCCACGCTACCCGAAGCCGTTCGAGCGGGAATGGCGCGATCTTCCGATAGTCTGCCGCGCGTGGAGCTCCGACACGGTCTCGATTCGCTGCCGCTCGGCGACGGAGGCACCGTGGCAACGGTCGGGTTCTTCGACGGCGTCCACCTTGGGCATCGGGCGGTGTTCGAGCGGGTGGTCGAGGTGGCGCGGGACCGAGGGCTCGGCTCCGCCGTCGTGACGTTCGACCGTCATCCCCGAGAGGTCCTGGCCCCGGGCCAGGAGCCCAGGCTCCTCACCACCCTCGAGCGCAAGGCGAGCCTGATCGCGGCGACAGGCGTCGACGTGATGGTGGTCTTGGAGTTCACCGAGGAGTTCTCTACGTGGCCGGCGGAGGAGTTCGTCCGATCCGTCCTGGCGGAGGGCCTCCGGGCCGGGCACGTCGTCGTGGGGGCGAACTTCACCTTCGGCCACAAGGCCATGGGCACCGTGCATACGCTTCGGGAGCTGGGGCCGGAGCACGGCTTCACCGCCGAGGAGGTGCCCATCCTCGAGCTCGATGGCCGTCCGGCCTCCTCGTCGTCGATCCGGGAGGCCCTCTCGCGAGGCGACCTGTCGTGGCCCGCGCGAGCGCTGGGCCGCCGGTATGCCGTGGAGGGGACGGTCGTGGCCGGCGCCGGACGGGGGGCGGGCCTTGGATTCCCCACGGCGAACCTGCAGACCTGGCCCAGGCTCCTCCTGCCTGTCGCGGGCATCTATGCGGGCCGATCGGGGATCGGCCACCCCGAGCACGTCGCGGCGATCAGCGTGGGGACCAACCCAACCTTCGGCCGGGAGCCGCTCCACGTCGAGGCCTACCTCCTCGACTTCCGGGGCGAGCTGCGCGGGGAGGAGTTGACGGTGGAGTTCTGGGCCCGTCTCCGCGACGAGGAGCGGTTCGACTCCCCCAAGGCTCTGGCCCAGGCCATGGCCGAGGACGTCCGGCGGACCCGCGAGCTCGTGCCGTCGCCTGAGGCGGCCTGAGGTGCCGGGCCCCCACCGCCAGTCGCGCCCGTTCGCCGTCCCGCTGGGGGGGAGCCTGATCGCCGTGCTCGTCGTCGCCCTCGTGGCGGCCGCGACCGGTGGAGCCGGGGGGCCCCCGCAAGTTGCGGCCGGCCCATCCGCGACACCGTCGGGAGTCGAAGTGCCCGCGTCCGGCGGTCCCAAGGGAGCGGCCCCCAAGCCGGAACATCGAGGGACCCTGGTGATCCACGGGACCGGGGACGTGAGCCTGGATCCCGACTACATCCCGGCGTTCCGGACGGAGGGCTACGGCTGGGCGTGGTCGGGCCTGGGCGGCCTGTTCCGAGAGGACGACCTCACGGTGATCAACCTGGAGTGCCCGGCCACCGACGTGAGCGCCCCCGAGGCGAAGACGTTCGTGTTCCGGTGCGACCCGGCGGCCCTTCCCGTGGCGAAGCGGTTCGGCGTGGAGGTGGCCAACCTGGCGAACAACCATGCCTACGACCACGGGCCCGAAGGCCTCCTCGATTCCATCCGAAACGTCCGAGCGGCCGGCCTCGCGGCGGTGGGGGCGGGGGCGAACCGGGACCGGGCGTTCCGGGCCGCGTATTTCGACCTCGAGGGGTGGAAGGTGGCGGTGGTGGGGATCGCCGAGGTCCTCGACCCCGACTACCAGGCGGCCGGCCCGGACAAACCGGGCACCACCGGGCATGACCTCGGGCTCATGGTGCGGGCCATCCGGGAGGCCGCCGCCCGGGCCGACCTGGTCATGGTGTCCATCCACTGGGGCTACGAGCTCGACACCCAGCCCCGCGGGTACCAGGTCGACGAGGCGCACCGGATGATCGACGCGGGGGCGGACGTCATCTTCGGCCACCACGCCCACCGGCTCCAGCCGATGGACACCTACCGGGGCAGGCCCATCTTCTACGGGGCGGGCAACTTCGTGTGGCCCCACCTATCCGAGGAGGGTTCCACCACCGCGGTGGCCCGGGTCCGGGTGACCCCGGAGGGACGGTTCAGGGGCAGGCTCCTTGCCGCCTACATCGTCTCCGACGGCCACCCGGTGCTCCGCTGACCGCTTCTGGTAGCCTTTTCCCTGGTCATGGCGCTGACGACGGAATCGAAGTCCCAGCTCATCTCGGAGTACCGACGGAACGAGGGCGACACCGGTTCGACCGACGTCCAGATCGCGGTGCTGTCGAAGCGCATCGCCGACCTCACCGATCACCTCAAGACCCACCGCAAGGACCACCACTCCCGGCGCGGGCTGCTCCAGATGGTGGGTCGCCGCCGGCGACTGCTCGAGTACCTTAGGGGCAAGGACATCGAGCGGTATCGGGAGCTCATCGCGCGCCTGGGGCTCAGGCGCTAGGGACCGAAGGGCGGCGGGGCCGCCCTTCCTCGTAGGGGGGATGCGCGAAGGAACGACGACACCGGCGAGGAGGGGAGGATCTCGCGTCGGTTATCAGTAGCGAGCCCCCGGTCCCCGGAGGCTCACCACTGACAACTGGCCGAACCTCCCCGCCTCGAGACGACACCCTGCGGTTTCCCGCACGCGCTCGCGTGCGGCTCGTTTCGAAGGAGGAAGGTCAGTGGCCACCACCACGCTCAGCAAGACCGTCGGCTCACACGAGATGACGTTTGAGTCCGGCAAGCTCGCCATGCAGGCGGGCGGCTCGGTCGTCGTGACCTACGGCGAGACCCAGGTCCTCGCCACCACGACCACCACCGTGCCCCGCGAGGGGATCGACTTCTTCCCGCTCACCGTGGACGTGGAGGAGCGGATGTACGCGGCCGGGAAGATTCCCGGCGGGTTCTTCCGCCGCGAAGGGCGGCCGTCCGAGACGGCCACCCTCACCGCGCGACTCATCGACCGGCCGCTCCGCCCAACGTTCAAGGACGGCTACCACGACGAGGTCCAGGTCGTGGTGACCGTGCTCTCGGCCGACCTGGCCAACCCGTACGACATCCTCGGGATCAACGCGGCCAGCCTGTCCACGATGATCGCAGGGCTGCCGTTCGACGGACCCGTGGGCGCGGTGCGGATGGGGCTGATCGGCGGGGAGTGGCGGATCAACCCCACGTTCCAGGACCTCGAGATGGCCACGTTCGACATGATCGTCGCGGGCCGCCGCAACGACGCGGGCGGCATCGACGTCCTGATGATCGAGGGCGAGGCCCCCGACAACGCGTGGGCCCAGCTGGGCGATGGGGGGGCGGCCGTGGCCCCCACCGAGGAGATCGTGGCCGAAGGGCTCGACGCGGCGAAGCGGGCCGTCGGCGAGATGATCGACTTCCAGCAGGAGCTCCTGTCCCGCCTCCAGCTCACCCCGAAGGCCTTCGAGCCCCAGGCGCTGTACTCCGACGCCACCTACCGGGCCGTCGAGGAGTTCGCCGGCGGCCGCGTCCAGCAGGCCCTGGTGACCGCGAAGCAGGAGCGTGGGGCGGCCCTTGACCTGCTCAAGGAGGAGCTGAAGGCTCACCTCCTCACGACATTGGGCGAGGAAGCCTTCGCCGAGCGCGCCGCGGAGATCTCGCCGGCGTTCAAGGAGCTCCAGAAGCGGATCATGCGAACCCGCGTCCTGGAGGAGGGGATCCGTCTCGACGGCCGGAAGGTCGACGAGATCCGGCCGCTGCTCTGCGAGGTGGGACAGGTGCCCCGGGCCCACGGCTCGTCGCTGTTCCAGCGGGGTGAGACCCAGGTCCTGAACGTCACCACTCTGGGGATGCTTCGGATGACCCAGATGATCGACACGCTCGACCCCGAGGAATCGAAGCGCTACATCCACCACTACAACTTCCCGCCGTTCTCCACCGGCGAGGTGGGCCGGATCGGCGGCCCCCGCCGCCGCGAGATCGGCCACGGCGCGCTGGCCGAGCGGGCCCTGGTCCCGGTGGTCCCGCAGGAGGACGAGTTCCCGTACGCCATCCGGCTCGTGTCCGACGTGCTCTCGTCGAACGGCTCCACCTCGATGGCCAGCGTGTGCGCATCGACGCTGTCGCTGATGGATGCCGGCGTGCCGATCAAGGCGCCGGTGGCCGGCATCGCCATGGGCCTGATCGCCGAGGGCGACCGGTACGTGACCCTCACCGACATCCTGGGGGCCGAGGACGCCCTGGGCGACATGGACTTCAAGGTCGCCGGGACCAAGGACTGGGTCACCGCCATCCAGCTCGACATGAAGGTCACCGGCCTGCCGGCGGAGGCCCTGACCCAGGCCCTCAAGCAGGCCAGGGAGGCCCGTCTGTTCATCCTGGACACGATGCTCCGGACCATCGCCGAGCCGCGGACGGAGGTGAACCCGAAGGCCCCGCGGATCCTCACCATCCAGATCCCTGTGGACAAGATCGGCGAGGTCATCGGGCCGAAGGGCAAGCGGATCAACGAGATCATCGCCGTGACCGGCGCCGACATCGACATCCAGGACGACGGCACCGTCTTCATCGGGTCCCGGGAGGGCGAGGGCGCCGACCAGGCCGCGAAGATGATCGACGAGATCGCGAACCCCCGGCCGCTCTCGATCGGCGAGCGGTTCACCGGCAAGGTGGTGAAGACCACCACGTTCGGTGCGTTCGTCAACCTCGTGCCCGGGCGCGACGGCCTGCTCCACATCTCCAAGCTCGGCCGGGGCCGGCGCCTGTCGTCGGTCGAGGAGGCGGTGAAGGAGGGCGACACCATCGAGGTGGAGATCCAGGACATCGACCAGATGGGGAAGATCAGCCTGAAGCCGATCGGGGCCGAGTGGGAGATCCCCGAGGGCATGGAGGTCGAGGAGCAACCCCGGCGCGAGCGTCCGGCCGGTGACCGGGGTGGCCGAGGCGACCGGGACCGGTCCCGCCGCCCGCGCGACCGCGAGCGCCGGGACCGGCCCTCGAACTAGGGTCTCGGCCATGCCCATCCGCCGGACCGAGTTCGAGTCGGGCCTGCGAGTCGTCACCGAACGGATGCCGGGCGTCCGCTCTGCGGCTCTCGGGTTCTGGGTGCTGGCGGGCTCGCGCGACGAGCCCCCGCGCATCAGCGGCTCGTCCCACTTCCTCGAGCACCTGCTGTTCAAGGGGACGAAGACCCGCACGGCCCGCGACATCGCCGAGGCGTTCGACGCGGTCGGCGGGGACGTGAACGCCTTCACCGCCAAGGAGTACACGTGCTTCTACTCGCGGGTGCGCGACCGTGACCTCCCCATGGCCCTGGACCACCTGTGCGACATGCTCGAGAACTCGGTGATCCGCACGTCGGACTTCGAGGCCGAACGGCAGGTGATCCTGGAGGAGATCCACATGCACGAGGACGCCCCCGACGACCTCATCCACGACCTGTTGAACGAGACGCTGTGGCCCGAGCACCCGCTCGGCCGGCCCATCCTCGGCACCGTCCAGAGCATCACCGTCGCCACCCGCGACCAGGTCCGGCGGTTCTACAAGCGCCACTACCTGCCGGGGAGCTTCGTCGTGGTGGCCGCGGGAAACGTCCAGCACGACGCCCTGATCGACCTGATCCGGCTCCACATGGACCCCGGCCGCATACGTTCCGAGGGCCCGAGCTCCTGGAACCGGCGGGAGGCCGGGAGTGCCCCGGCCTCCTCGGGCCGGACCCTGGTGAAGCGGCGGAAGACCGAGCAGGCCCACATCTGCATCGGCACGAACGGCCTGTCCAGGACCGACCCGGACCGGTTCGCCTTCGGCATCGTGAACAACGCCCTCGGCGGTGGGATGTCCTCGCGGCTGTTCCAGGAGATCAGGGAGAAGCGGGGTCTCGCGTACTCCGTTTACAGCTATCACACGATGTACGTGGAGGCCGGGCTATTCGCCGCGTACGCGGGTACCACGCCGAACCGAGCCCGCGAGGTCCTGGGCATCCTTCGGGAGCAGCTCGCCGACGTCGCGGACGGCGGCCTGACCGAGGGAGAGTTCGAACGGGCCAAGGCCCACATGAAGGGTTCCCTGGTGCTGTCGCTGGAGGATCCCGGGGGGCGGATGTCCCGCCTCGGCAAGTCCGAGATCTCTCACGGCGAGATCCTCACCGTGAACCAGATCCTCCAGCGGATCGAGGCGGTCACCCTGGACGACGCGCGCCGGGTGGCCAAGCGCGTGCTGTCGCAGCCGACGGCCCTCGCGGTGCTGGGGCCGTTCGGGAAGGGTGCGCTGGCGTGATCCGGGTCGGGGTGATCGGCGCCAATGGGCGGATGGGGCAGATGGTCTGCCGGACCGTGGCCGGCGAGCCCGACCTCAAGCTGGTCGCCGCCATCGACCGCTCGAAGGTGGGCCAGTCCATCGGGCCGCTGATCGGCCACCCCAAGCTCGACGTGCCGATCTCCGACGAGCTGGACCGCCTGCTCGAGGCCGAGGTCGAGGTGGCGGTGGACTTCACCCACCCCGACGTCGTGATGGAGGACGTCCGGTGGTGCGTCTCGCACGCCATCCACCTGGTGGTCGGCACCACGGGAATCAACGATGAGCACCTCGACGAGATCCGGGCCCTCCTGGACGACGAGGGGGGCGAGTCGAACGTGGTCGTGGCGTCGAACTTCGCCCTCGGCGCCGTGCTGATGCAGCGGTTCGCCGCGGATGCGTCGCGGTTCTTCCCGGCGGTGGAGATCATCGAGCTGCACCACGAGGGCAAGGCCGACGCCCCGTCGGGCACGGCGCTGGCCACGGCCCGCCGCCTGCTGGAGGAGCGGGGCGCCGCCTACCGCGGCCCCGACGGGGAATCGGTGGACGGGGTGCGGGGCGGCGACGTGGAGGGCGTGCGGGTCCACTCGGTCCGGCTGCCGGGCCTGGTGGCCCACCAGGAGGTCATCTTCGGCGGCCAGGGCCAGACCCTCACGATCCGACACGACTCCACGGACCGAAGCTCGTTCATGCCGGGCGTGCTGATGGCCATCCGGGCCGTGTCGACGCGCCCGGGCCTCACCGTGGGCCTGGAGCCGCTCCTCGACCTTCCCATGCCGTGACCAGGCGGCTCGCCGCGGTCTTCGCCCACCCCGACGACGACACGTACGGAGTGGCCGGAACGGTTGCGCTGCATGCCTCCTCGGGCATCGAGGTCTCGGTCGTCCTGGCCACCAGCGGCGACGCCGGGCGGATCCTCGACCCCAGCCTGGCCACTCGGGCGACGCTCGGGGCGGTCCGCGAGGCGGAGGACCGCGCGTCGTGGGCCGAGATCGGCGTGAAGCCGGCCTTCCATTTCCTCCGGTACCCCGACTGCGGGCTAAACGGCGTTCCCGAGGAAGAGCTCGCTGAGCGACTGATCGGCCTGCTGGCCGATGCGCGCCCGGACGTCGTAATCACCTTCGGCCCCGAGGGCGTGACCGGCCACGACGACCACGTCACGATCGGCCGGGTGGCCACCCTGGCGTTCCAACGGGCCCGGGAGCGAAGCGGCGACAGGAGCGGCTTCCACCGGCTGCTGTACGTGGCCCTGCCCCAGTCCGACATGGATCGGTGGAACGAGCTGCTCCGCGAGCACGGCATGGACCCCGTGGACCCGACCCAACCGTTCATG
>DASWJF010000084.1:0-3654 GCA_036397275.1 Actinomycetota bacterium | reverse complement strand
TTCGGAATCGATGCTCAGCCGCTCCCTCGGGGTGACGGGCGGGGTGCCCGGCCGGAAGATGTTGAACGGCTCGAGCTTCGGGAGCCACTCCTCCGCCCACTCCGGCGGGTAGGTCGCGTAGTGGAGCATCGCGCCGGTCTTCGCGACCTCGTGGAAGGCCTCGGTCGTCCACCGACATACGGACTTGTGCGCGGCATGGTCGGTCATCCCGTCCGGCCCGAAGGTCAGCACGGTATCCGGCTGAACCTCCTCGAGGATGGCCTGGACCTTGCCGGCCCCCGCCTCGGGCAGCGCGGTGTCCATGTCGATGTCCGGCAGGTCGAGCCAGTGGTGCTCGGCCACCCCGAGGATGGCGAACCCCCGCATCAGCTCCTGCTCTCGCACTTCGCCCATTGTCGCCGAGGGCCACCTCTCCTCGTCCAGCGAGCCGCCCTCTCCGCGCGTCGCGGTCACGCAGACCACGCGCGAGCCGGCTCGAACGGCCCGAGCCATCAGCCCGGCCGTGAGGTAGGTCTCATCGTCCGGGTGGGCCCACACACCGAGGATGGTCCCGAGCTCGTCCATGGCGGGCTAGGCGGGCGGCGTCTCGTGCAGCAGCCGGCTAACTCGCTCCACGAGGTGAGCGGGGACCTGGTCGCAGCCGCACTTCGCCTTCAGCAGCTCCTTCAGGTGCCGCTGGAACTCGGAGCGGTCCGCACATGAGCCACACCCTCCGAGGTGTTGGCGAACCTCGGCGTGCAGCGACGGATCGAGCTCGCCATCCAAGAAGAGCTCGATCTGCTTCAGAGCCTGCTGGCAGTCAATCGGACACAAGGCCTCTCTCCCGTACCTTCTCCCACAACGCCTTCTCCAGCGCCCTTCTTCCCCGGTGCAGGCGCGACATGACCGTCCCGATGGGGATGTCCAGGATCTCGGCGATCTCCTTGTACGCGAAACCCTCCACGTCGGCCAGCAGCACGGCCAGCCGGAACCCCTCCGGCAGGTCCTCCAGGGCCCGCTGGACGTCCTCGTCGGGCATCCGCCGGAGCACCTCGGCCTCGGCCGACGGCTCGACCCCGGTCTCCCCCAGCTTGTCGTACAGGTACCAGTCCTCAAGGTCATCCTCCTCCACCGTGACCGGCTCGCGCTGCTTCTTCCGGTAGGTGTTGATGAAGGTGTTCGTGAGGATCCGGTACATCCAGGCCCGGAGGTTCGTGCCCTCCTCGAACCCTGAGAATCCCCGGAAGGCCCGGAGGTAGGCCTCCTGGACGAGGTCCTCGGCGTCCGACGGGTTCCGGGTGAGGCGAAGCGCCGCCGAGTACAGGTTGGGCAGGAGCGGCAGGACGTCGCGCTCGAACCGTTCCTTCAGGGCTGGGTCGTCCGGAGGCGCGGCCTTGCTACGCGCCACGAGCTCCTCCCTTCGGGCCGACGCCCATCACCATGCTCAGCTCCTCCTCCGCTCCCCAGGTGCAGGGCGCCCCCCAGTATCGCGCATCGTTCCCGGGCCGGCCCGGATGCTCCGGCTCGCGTCGCGCATCGACGGCCGGCGCGGCTGTCACATCGCGGGTCCGGTGCGAAGATGGTGCCATGGCGGATGGGAAGGACGACAAGCGCGGCCGGTGGCCCGGGTTCGATCTCGGCGGCCGCCGCGGCAGCCCCGGGGAGCCCAGGCGCCTCCGCACGTCTCCATGGGTCTGGGTGATCGGTTTCCTCGGGGCCTTCCTCCTGTTCCAGTACCTGGCGGCACCCCGGCCAAACGCCATCGACTACTCCGCGTTCCTGGCCAAGGTGGAACAGGGCCAGATCGTGGGCACCGTCCGGATCTCCGAGACCTCCGTCTCCGGCACCTACACCGAGGGCGGCGACGAGGTCGACTTCACCGCCAACATCCCCCCCATCCTTCAGGGCACCACCACGCTCCCGGACCTCCTGGACGAGAAGAACGTGAAGTACACGGGCGACCCGGCGAGCGGCTTCCAGAGCTTCCTGCTGGCGTGGGTCCTGCCGCTCCTCTTGTTCGGGCTGCTGTGGTTCTTCCTGATCCGCCGGATGAGCGGCGCGCAGACCTCCGCCGCCTTGAACCTCGGCCGCAACAAGGTGCGGATCTACGACCGCAAGGAGTTGAAGACGAACTTCGCCGACGTGGCGGGCCTGGACGAGGCCGTCGAGGAGCTCCGCGAGATCGTGGACTTCCTGAAGAACCCCAAGAAGTACCAGCGCCTGGGGGGGCGGATCCCCAAAGGCGTCCTGCTGCTCGGGCCCCCGGGATGCGGCAAGACCCTGCTGGCCCGGGCCGTGGCCGGCGAGGCCGACGTGCCGTTCTTCTTCATGTCGGGTTCGGAGTTCGTGGAGATGTTCGTGGGCCTGGGCGCGGCCCGGGTCCGGGAGCTGTTCCAGCAGGCCAAGGACCGGGCCCCGGCGCTCGTGTTCATCGACGAGATCGACACCATCGGCAAGGGGCGAGGGGGCACGCTCTCCGGCCTCGGCGGCCACGACGAGCGGGAGCAGACCCTGAACCAGCTCCTGACCGAGATGGACGGGTTCGACTCGCAAAAGGGCGTCATCATCATGGCCGCGACCAACCGGCCGGACGTCCTGGACCCGGCGCTCACCCGGCCCGGGCGGTTCGACCGGCAGGTGGTGGTGGACCGCCCCGACCTCCGGGGCCGGGAGGCCATCCTGCGCATCCACGCGCGGGGGGTGGCGCTCGACCCCAGCGTGGATCTGCGGATCCTGGCGTCCCGCACCCCGGGCTTCACCGGCGCCGACCTGGCCAACGTGGTGAACGAGGCCGCGCTGCTCGCGGCCCGCCAGGAGAAGAACTCGGTCACGATGCCGGAGCTGGAGGAGGCCATCGACCGGGTCACGGCCGGCCTGGAGCGCAAGAGCCGGGTGATGTCCGAGCGGGAGCGCGAGATCGTGGCCAAGCACGAGATGGGCCACGCCCTGGTGGCCATGGACATGCCCACGGCAGACCCGGTGCACCGGGTCTCGATCATCCCCCGGGGCGCGGCGGCCCTCGGCATGACCATGCAGCGGCCCCTGGAGGACCGGTACCTGCTCACCGAGCCCGAGCTGAAGGACCGCCTGGCGATCCTGCTCGGCGGACGAACCGCCGAGGAGATCTGCTTCAAGGAGATCTCGACCGGCGCCCAGAACGACCTCCAGCGCGCAACCGAGATCGCCCGGGCCATGGTCACGGAGTACGGCATGAGCGACCGGGTGGGCCCGCTGTCCTTCGGCAACGACGGGTTCCGGAGCCCCGAGGGTCGTCTGCTGTTCCCCGGCGCCGGGCAGGAGATGTCGCCGGACCTCGCGTCTCTGGTGGACGAGGAGGTCAGGAGGCTGGTGGATGAGGCTCACGACCGGGCCGGCACCGCGCTTGAGGCCAAGCGCGAGCTTCTGGACCGGCTCTCGGACCTGCTGATCGTGACCGAGGTCATCGAGGGAAGCGACCTGAAGGCGTACGTGGACGGCTCCCGCCCCATTCCCACGTCGGAGGAGGCCCGCGCCCAGCAGGCGGCGAACGGGGAGCGCGAGCGTCAGCAGGCCCTCTCTAGGCGCGAGATCATCGCCCAGCCCTCGTCGCAGGCGATCCCGCCGCCGCCCCCGGCGGCCCTCGAAGGCTAGGCGTCCGGAGGCGGCCCGCCCCCGACGAGCAGGTCGAACCGCCCC
>DASWJF010000083.1:0-16547 GCA_036397275.1 Actinomycetota bacterium | reverse complement strand
GCCGACGGCGGTGGGCCGCGCCCCCCACGTCGTGGCCAGCCATCCCGTGACCAGGCTCGAGACGGTAAGCGTGAGCGTGATGAGGGCGGCGTCGAAGGCGAAGATCCGGCCCCGGATCCGGTCCGGGACGACCCGCTGGAGCCCGTACGACGACAGGATCCACTGCGCGCCACCGCCGAGGTGCGCCACCGCGACCACCAGGGCCGCGATGGCGATGCCCGGCGTCAGTCCCAACAGGGCATAGGCCACCCCGAACGTGGTGAGGGCCACGCCGATGGCCCCGAACAGCCGCCGGTCGTCGGGCCCGGCCAGCCTCCGCCCCAGGAACGGCCCGATCAGTGCCCCCACCCCCCGGGCCGCCATCAGGATGCCGATGCCGATCTCCCCAAGGTGGAACTCCTCCTCCGCGAAGACCGAGATCAGGACGAGCACGCCGGCCCCCAGGCCGAAACCGGCCTTCACCGCCAGCAGGGCCAGGACCCGGTGGTCCTTCCTCGCGTACCGCGCGGTCTCGACCGTGGCCCGTACCACGCCGGGGTGCTCGGTTCGCTCTCGCTCCTCGGAGAAGGGGCGATGGATGGCGGCGAGGAGCGCCCCGGACACGGCGAAGGACGCCGCATCGATCACGATGGCGGTGTCCCGCCCCAGGGTGGCCGCCACCACGCCCCCGGCGGCCGCCCCCAACGCCAGCATGGTGCCCCACAGCGACCCGGCCAGGGCGTTGGCCGGCCCCAGGTCCTCCCGGTCCACCAGGTTGGGGAGGGCCGCCGACGACGCCGGGTAAAAGGCGGCGCTGAACGAGGAGATGACGGCGATCAGCAGGTAGACGAGCCAGACCGTCTCGGCGTCGCGCACCACCAGGAACCCCAGGCACAGCAGGGCTCGGGCCACGTCGCATCCCACCATCAGCCGCCGGCGGTCCAACCGGTCGGCCAGCGCGCCCCCCACGGGCGACGTGAGGAAGAACGGGATCTCCTGGGCCCCGATGAGGAGCCCCACAAAGAGCGCCGACTCCGTGAGATCCAGGACCAGGCCGAGCAGGGCGACCAGCAGGAACCAGTCGCCTCCCAGGGAGATGGCCGAGGCGACGTACAGCTTTCGGAAGTCGGAGTTTCGCCGGAGCAGCGACAGGCCGGCCCGCAGGCCCCCCGCGCTCTCGACCGGTTCGCGCTCCGACACGGCGATTGGCAGACTACAGGCAAGCCATCCGAGGGGAGGAACCCATGCTCGAGCGGTTCACGTGGTTCAGGCAGTCGGCCATGCGGTTCGGGGGTGACGGGCTCACCGTGTACATCGACCCGTGGGGGACGACCCCCGACGACGAGCCGGCCGACGTCATCCTCATCACCCACGCGCACTCCGACCACTTCCAGCCCCAGGAGATCGAGCGGCTCCGCAAGGCAGCCACCAAGCTGGTCGCCCCGCACGACGTGGCGAAGGAGCTCTCCGGCGACGTGACGGCGGTGGCGCCAGGCGAGTCGCACGAGGTCGGCGGGGTGAGGTTCTCCACCGTCCCCGCCTACAACGTGGTCGAGCACCGGCTCCAGGCCCATCCCAAGGCGAACAACTGGGTCGGGTACGTGATGGAGCTGGGGGGCAGCAGCTATTACCACTCCGGGGACACCGACCACGCACCGGAGCTGGACGACGTCCGGGCGGACGTGGCGATGGTGACGATCGGGGGCGACCCGTACACCATGGGACCCGAAGAGGCGGCCGGCCTGGTGAAGGTGATCGGCCCGAAGCTCGCCGTCCCCATGCACTTCGGGTTCGTGGTGGGGGAACGGGGCTTCGCCGACCGGTTCCGCGACGGGGTCGCGCCCATCCCGGTGGAGGTCATGGATCCGACGGCCGGATGGGGACCGCCGCCGGGCGGGTAGTATCGGCTCGGACGTCGACGAGGGGAGGAGCATGGACCTCGGATACGAGAACGGCCTCTACATCCTGGCCTTCGACCACCGGGGGTCGTTCCAGAAGAAGTTCTTCGGCGTCACCGGGACTCCGACGGCCGAGGAGGCCGAGCGGATCTCCGACGCGAAGCACCTGATCTTCGAAGGGTTCCTGCGCGCGTTGGGGGAGGGTGCGAACCGAACCGCCGCCGGCGTCCTGGTCGACGAGCAGTTCGGCACGAAGATCGCGAAGCAGGCCAAGGCGGACGACCTCATCCTGGCCATGCCCGTCGAGAAGTCGGGACAGGACGAGTTCGACTTCGAATACGGCGAGGAGTTCGGCAAGCACATCGAGGAGTTCGACCCGCGCTTCACGAAGGTCCTGGTGCGGTACAACCCGGATGGCGACCGGACGATGAACGAGCGGCAGACCAAGCGGCTGAAGGAGCTCTCCGACTGGCTCCACGACCGGGGTCGGAAGTTCCTGTTCGAGCTGCTGGTGCCGGCCACGCCCGAGCAGCTCGAGTCGGCCGGCGGCGACGCGGACCGATTCGACAAGGAGCTCCGCCCGAAGCTGATGCGAGCGACCATCGCGGAGCTCCAGCAGGCCGGGGTGGAGCCGGACATCTGGAAGATCGAGGGCCTGGACCGGCGAGAGGACTGCGAGGCCATCGCGGTGCAGACCCGGGCCGGGGGTCGCGACAAGGTGGCGTGCGTCGTATTGGGCCGAGGGGCGGACGATGCCGCGGTCGACCACTGGCTCCGGATGGGCAGCGGCGTCCCCGGCTACATCGGGTTCGCCATCGGCCGGAGCATCTGGTGGGATCCGCTGAAGGACTTCGTGGACGGCAACGCGGCGCGCGAGGACGTGGCGGCGCGCATCTCGGCGAACTATCGGCGGTTCATCGGCGTGTACGAGAAGGGCTAGGAGGGGGAGAGCGATGGCGGTGATCAAGACCATCGACCTGGTGGGAGTGTCCACGGACTCGTGGAGGGACGCGGCGCACCAGGCGCTGAGCGAGGCGGCGAGGACCATCCGCCAGATCGAGGGGATGGACATCCTGGGGACATCCGCGCTCGTCGAGGACAACAAGATCAAGGAGTACCAAACGCACGTCCAGATCCGGTTCCGCCTGGAGCGATAGTCGGGACCATCTGGTGGCCCCCGATACACTGGGGGCGTCATGCCGGCAGCGATCGTCGTCGGGACCCAGTGGGGGGACGAGGGCAAGGGCAAGGTCACCGACTACCTGGCCGACCAGATGCACTTCGTGGTCCGGTACCAAGGCGGCAACAACGCCGGCCACACCGTCGTGGCCGAGGGCCACCTGCTGAAGCTGCACCTCGTCCCGTCCGGGATCCTCTACCCCCACCTCACGTCCGTGATCGCCGACGGCGTGGTGATCGACCCGGGCGTGCTGCTGGAGGAGATGGACACCCTGGCCGGCCTGGGCATCGACGTGTCGCGCCTCCTGGTCTCGGGCAACGCGCACATGATCATGCCGTACCACCTCGAGCTGGAGAAGGTCACGGAGCGTCACCTGGGCAAACATGCGCTCGGCACGACCAAGCGCGGGATCGGACCGGCCTACGCGGACAAGGCGGCCCGGATCGGCCTTCGGATCCAGGACCTGTTCGACGAGAAGATCTTCCGGGAGAAGCTGGACGTGGTCCTGAAGGAGAAGAACCTCGTCCTGACGAAGATCTACAACCGGCTTCCCCTGGAGTCCGAGCGGATCGTCGAGGACTACATGGGCCATGCGCAGCGCCTCCGGCCGTACGTGGCCGACACCTCCAAGCTGATCCACGAGGGGCTACGCGCCGGTCAGAACGTGCTGTTCGAGGGGGCGCAGGGCACGCTGCTCGACCTCGACCACGGGACCTATCCCTTCGTGACCTCGTCGAATCCGGTCGCGGGGTTCGCCCTGGCCTCTGCCGGGATCGGGCCGAAGGAAGTCGACCGCGTGATCGGCGTGACGAAGGCCTACGTGACCAGGGTGGGCGCGGGTCCCTTCCCCACGGAGGACACCGGGCCGGACGGGGAACGTCTCGGTGAGATCGGGAGGGAGTTCGGCGTCACCACCGGCCGCAAGCGGCGGTGCGGTTGGTTCGACGCCGTGGTCGTCCGGTACGCGGCGCGGCTGAACGGCCTCACCGAGATCTTCCTGACGAAGCTCGACGTGCTCTCGGGGTTCCCCGCCATCAAGGCCTGCACGGCCTACGTCGCGGACGGCGAGACGTACGAGGACTTCCCTCCCCACCAGTCGCTGTTCCACCGGGCGGAGCCCGCCTACGAGGAGCTCGAGGGGTGGGACGAGCCGCTCGGCGAGGCAGGGTCCTTCGGGGACCTGCCGCCGGCGGCCCGCAAGTACGTCGACCGGCTCCAGGACCTCGTGGGCGTTCGGATCGGTGTGGTCTCCGTGGGCCCGGCCCGCGAGCAGAGCCTCCCGGTCCCATGAGGATCCTGGTCGTCGGGGGGGGAGGGCGGGAGCACGCCCTGGTGTGGCGGCTGGCGCAGAACCCCACCGTGGACCGGCTGTACGCCGCGCCCGGCAACGCCGGCATCGCCGCCGACGCCACGTGCGTGCCGATCGCCGCCGAGGACGTGCCCGGCATCGTGGAGCTGGTGGAGCGGGAGTCGATCGACCTCACCGTGGTCGGCCCCGAGGCGCCGCTGGTGGCCGGCCTGGTCGACGAGCTGGAAGCAGGGGGCCGCCGGGTGTTCGGTCCCGCCAGCGACGCGGCCCGCATCGAGGGCTCGAAGGCGTGGGCCAAGGAGCTGTGCGAGCGATACGGCATCCCGGCCGGGCGGTCCCGGGCGTTCACCGAGCTCGACCCGGCCGTCGCGTACCTCGACGAGTTCGAGCCGCCGTACGTGATCAAGACCGATGGCCTGGCCGGAGGCAAGGGCGTGGTCATCGCCGAGGACCGGACCGGCGCGGTCGCCGCCCTGGAGGCCTGCCTGGTGGAGCGGGCGTTCGGCGACGCCGGCGCCACCGTCCTGGTCGAGGAGCACCTCAGTGGGCGGGAGGTCTCGGCCTTCGCCCTCACCGACGGCCGCGAGGTCCTGCCGCTCGCCCTGGCCCAGGACTTCAAGCGGGTGCGGGACGGCGACACCGGTCCCAACACCGGCGGCATGGGCGCCTACTCGCCCGTCCCGTGGGTGGACGACGCCACCGAACGGCGGATCTGGAACAGCGTGCTGGGTCCGGCGGTGCGGGCCATGGAGGCCGAGGGCGTGCGGTACCGGGGCGCGCTGTACGCCGGGCTGATGCTGACCGGTGACGGCCCCAAGCTCCTGGAGTTCAACTGCCGGTTCGGAGACCCCGAGACCCAGGCCCTTGTGCCCCGCCTGCGCTCGGATCTCGGCGAGCTCCTGCTGGCCTGCGTGGAGGGCAACCTCGGCAACTACAAGGCCATCTGGACGCCGGACGTCTGCGTGACGGTCGTGGCCGCCGCGGGTGGCTATCCGGGCCGGTACGAGACCGGCTTCGAGGTGCAAGGGCTGAAGGAGGCGGAGGAGGTCGAGGGCGTCACGGTGTTCCACGCCGGCACGGCCGAGCGACGGGGTAGAGTGGTCACGTCGGGAGGACGGGTCCTGGCGGTGAGCGCGCTGGGCGGCACGGCAACGGAGGCCAGGAACCGCGCGTACGAGGCCTGTTCCCGCATCTCGTTCCGGGGGATGCACTACCGGCGGGACATCGCGGCGAAGGTCGGGGAGGAGGAGTCGTGAACGGGAACGCGCCCGCGATCGGCGTGCTCGTGGCATCTCCCGCCGAGCTCTCCGTGATGCAGCAGGCGACGGCGATCCTGGAGAAGCTCGAGCTCCCCCACGAGATCCGGGTGATGTCCGCGGCCCGGAACCCGGACCTGGTGGACGAGTACGCGCGAACGGCCTTCGACCGAGGACTGAAGGTGGTGATCTGCACGACCGGCATCTCCGGCCACCTCGCCTCGGCCGTCGCCGCCAGGACGGTGCTTCCCGTGGTCGGCGTCCCGGTCGGCACGGACCAGATGCGGGGCGAGCAGGCCTTGTACGTGACGGCCCAGATGCCGAGCGGCGTTCCGGTGGCCACGGTGGGGGTGGACGCGGCCGTGAACGCGGCGATCCTCGCCGCCGAGATCGTGGGGGTCGGGGATCCGGAGATCCAGGCCCGCCTGTGGAAGTTCAAGGACGACCTCGCGGAGGGCCTCAGGCTGTGACCCGCCGTCCCGCGCCGCCGCGAGGCGGCCGGTGATCGCGCGCTACACGCTGCCGGAGATGGCAGCGGTGTGGTCCGACGAAGCCCGGTTCGGCCATTGGCTGGAGATCGAGGTCCTGGCCGTGGAGGCGTGGGCTCGCCTGGGGAAGGTCCCGGTGGAGGACGCGAGGGCGGTCAGGGACCGGGCCTCGTTCACCGTGGAGCGGGTCGAGGAGCTCGAACGGGTCACCAGGCACGACGTCGCGGCCTTCGTGCGATCCGTCGCGGAGTCCGTGGGCCCGGCGGGACGGTGGGTCCACTTCGGGATGACCTCCTCCGACGTGCTCGACACGGGGCTGGCGCTTCAGCTCCGCGATGCGGCCGACCTGCTCCTGGCTCGCCTCGAGAGGCTCCTCGCGGTGGTGAAGCGGACGGCCCTGGAGCACCGGGAGACGGTGATGGTCGGGCGCACCCACGGCGTGCACGCCGAGCCGACCACCTTCGGGCACAAGCTGGCGCTGTGGGCGTTCGAGCTGGACCGGGATCGCGACCGGCTCCACCGGGCGAAGGACGCCGTCTCCGTGGGGAAGATCTCCGGCGCCGTCGGCACGTATGCGCAGCTCGATCCGAGGGTGGAGGAGCACGTGTGCGGCGAGCTCGGGTTGCGGCCGGCCGAGGCCAGCAGCCAGATCGTCTCGCGCGACCGCCACGCCGAGTTCATGGCGGCACTCGCGGTGCTGGCGTCCTCCCTCGACGCGTTCGCCACCGAGATCCGGCACCTGGCACGGACCGAGGTCCGTGAGGTGCAGGAGCCGTTCGCGGAGGGTCAGACGGGCTCGTCGGCCATGCCCCACAAGCGGAACCCGGTGCGCTGCGAGCGGATCACCGGCCTGGCCCGGGTGGTCCGGGCGAACCTCCAGGTCGCACTGGAGAACGTGGTCCTGTGGCACGAGCGCGACATCTCGCACTCGTCGGCCGAACGGGTCATCTTCCCCGACTCCACCATCGCCATCGACTTCATGCTGGCCGAGCTGACGGAGGTCCTGGAGGGGCTCCGCGTGCACCCCGAGCGGATGCGGGCCAACCTGGAGGCCGGCGGGGGGCTCGTGTACTCGCCGGGCGTGCTGTTGGCGTTGGTGGAGAGGGGGCTGTCTCGCGACGACGCGTACCGGCTGGTGCAGACCGCCGCTGCGGAAGCGTGGGACGGGGGGAAGGACTTCCGAGCGGAGCTCCAGTCGAACCCGGAGGTCGCGCGGGTCCTTCCGCCGGACCGCCTGGATGCGCTGTTCGACCCGGCGAGCTCCCTCGTGAACCTCGACGTGGTCTTCGACCGCCTGGCCAAGCTGTCGGTGAGCGAAGACGCGTGACCGGGACGGCGAAGCTGCGCGCGCAGGGCAAGGTGCGCGACATCTACGATCTCGACGACGATCGGCTCCTCCTCGTGGCCACCGATCGCATCTCGGCGTTCGACGTGGTGTTGCCGAACCCCATCCCGGACAAGGGACGCGTCCTTTCGGGCCTGTCGCTGTTCTGGTTCGAGCGGACCGCCGGCGTCGTCGGCAACCACGTGCTCTCCGCTGACCGCCGGGACTTCCCCGAGCCGTTCCGGAGCGAGCCGTCGCTTGCGGGCCGGACCATGCTGGTGCGGAAGGCCGAGGTCATCCCGGTGGAGTGCGTGGCTCGCGGGTACCTCACCGGCTCCGGGCTGAAGCAGTACCGAGCCGAGGGGCACGTGTGCGGGATCCCGCTCCCGGCCGGTCTGGTCGAATCGAGCCGGCTGCCGGAGCCGATCTTCACGCCGACCACCAAGGCCGCCGAGGGCCACGACCTCCCCCTCACCTTCGAGGAGACCGTGGATGTCGTCGGGAGGGGACTGGCCGAGCGGCTCCGCGAGCTCACGATCGCGGTGTACGAGCGAGGGGCGGAGGTCGCCCTGGAGCGCGGGATCATCGTGGCCGACACGAAGTTCGAGTTCGGGTTCGCCGGCGGGGAACTGATCCTGGTGGACGAGGTGCTGACCCCCGATTCGTCGCGGTTCTGGCCGGCCGACGGGTACATGCCCGGGAGGGTCCAACCCTCCTTCGACAAGCAGTACGTGCGGGAATGGCTGGACGCGAGCGGATGGGACCACGAGCCGCCCCCGCCGGAGCTTCCCCCCGAGGTCGTCTCGGGGACCGCATCGAAGTATCGGGAGGCGTACGAACGCATCACCGGCGAGAGTTTCGACTGGTACCGTCAGCGCATGCGGGTGCCGCCGGAGTCGAACCCGGAGTCGTGCCAGGTCGATCTGGAGCGACTCCGCCGGGAGCACGGATGAAGCACCGGTTCGAGGTCCTGGTCCAGCTGAAGCCCGGCCTGCTCGACCCCCAGGGCAAGGCCGTGGAGGGATCGCTTCCCGCGATGGGATGGACGAACGTGGCGAACGTCCGCGTGGGTAAGTACATCGAGCTCACCGTGGACGCCTCATCCGGGGAAGACGCGCGAGCCCAGGTCGAGGAGATGGCCCGGCGATTGCTGTCGAACCCGGTCATCGAGGACTTCCACATCCTCACCGCGGAGCAGGTGGGGCGGTGAACGGGCGCAGGCCCAGGGTGGGGGTCACCACGTTCCCCGGTTCCCTCGACGACCGCGACGCGATCCGCGCGGTGAACCTCATGGGCGGGGAGGGGGTGCCGCTGTGGCACGGCCACCGGGACCTGGCCGGCGTGGACGCCGTGATCCTCCCCGGCGGGTTCTCCTACGGCGATTACCTGCGGACGGGGGCCATCGCGCGGTTCGCCCCGGTCATGGACGAGGTCCGGGCCTTCGGCGAAAGGGGCGGCCCGGTGGTCGGCATCTGCAACGGGTTCCAGGTCCTGTGCGAGGCCGGGATGCTTCCCGGCGCGCTGATCCGCAACCGCCAGCTCCGGTTCGTGTGCCGGTTCGTGGACGTTCGTGTGGAGACCTCGCTCACACCGCTCACGGAAGGGCTGGTCCCCGGCGAGACGCTCCGGGTGCCGGTGAAACACGGCGAGGGCCAGTTCGTGGCGAGCGAGGAGGACGTGGCGCGGATCGAGGGCGAGGGGCTGGTGGCGTTCCGGTACTGCGGGCCCGACGGGACGGTCGACGACGAGCACAACGTGAACGGCAGCACGGGGTCGATCGCGGGCGTGCGGAACCCGGAGGGGAACGTGGTGGGGCTGATGCCGCACCCCGAGCACGCCGTGGACCCCGACATCGGACCCACGGGCGGGCAGCCCATGCTCGCCTCGCTGCTGTCCTTCGCGCTGGCCAGGGTGTGAGGTGAAGGTCGAGCAGCCGCTGCACCGGGGGCTCGGCCTCACCGACGACGAGCTCGACCGGATCCGGACGGCGCTCGGTCGCGACCCCAACCGGAATGAGCTCGCGATGTACGCCGCCATGTGGTCCGAGCACTGCTCGTACAAGTCCAGCAAGGTGCACCTCCGCACGCTGCCCACGGAGGGACCGCAGGTGCTGGTGGGGCCGGGGCAGGACGCCGGCGCCGTGGACGTGGGCGATGGGCTCGCGGCGGTCTTCAAGATGGAGTCGCATTCGCACCCCAGCGCCATCGAGCCCTACCAGGGTGCCGCCACCGGCGTGGGGGGCATCGTCCGGGACGTCGTCGCCATGGGGGCCCGGCCCGTCGCGCTGCTCGACCCGCTCCGATTCGGCTCGCTCACGGAGGAACGGAACCGGTACCTGTTCGCCGGTGTGGTGGCGGGGATCGGCGGCTACGGGAACTGCATCGGCGTGCCCACCGTGGGCGGCGAGATCCGTTTCGCGGAGCCGCACTCGGCGAACCCCACCGTGAACGTGATGTGCGTCGGCCTCGCGCCGGCCGACCGGCTGGTGACGGCGGCCCGCGACGCGCACGAGGGGTCGCTCATGGTGCTGATCGGTGCGGCCACCGGCCGGGACGGCATCGGGGGAGTCTCGGTGCTGGCGTCCCGGACCATCGAGGAGGACGCCGCCGAGAGCCGGCCCAGCGTGCAGATCGGCGATCCGTTCGCCGAGAAGCTGCTGATCGAGGCGTGCCTCGAGCTCGCGGAGAAGGACCTGCTGGAGGGGCTCCAGGATCTCGGGGGCGCCGGACTGACTTGCGCCGCGAGCGAATCGGCGGCCCGCGCCGGGTTGGGCGCCGAGCTCGACCTGGACGCCGTCCCCCTTCGCGAACCCGGCCTGGAGGCGTTCGAGATCCTCACCAGCGAGTCCCAGGAGCGGATGATCGCCATCGTCCACCCGTCGAGGCTCGCCGACGTTCGCGCCGTCTGCTCGAAGTGGGGCCTCGCCTCCGCCGTCGTGGGCCGGCTGGTACGCGGTGGCGAGCTCACCGTTCGGATGGGCGGGGAGGTCGTGGCCGAGGTCCCGCCCCGGTCGCTGGCGGACGAGGGGCCCGTGTACCGACGGCCCATGGAGCCACCGCCGGGTTTCGAGGACTCGCTGGACGACGATCCGGCGTTCGCCACCGTGGAGGCCGGCCCAAGCGACGCCTTCCTCGCCGTGCTGTCCTCGCCGAACGTGGCGTCCACGCGATGGGCGTGGGAGCAGTACGACTCCCTGGTCCAGGGGGAGACCGTGGCCGGGCCAGGGGCCGACGCGGCCGTGATCCGGATCGAGGGAACGCTGAAGGCCCTGGCCCTCTCCTCCGACGGCAACGGACGGTTCGGCCACCTCGACCCGTACCTCGGGGCCGCCCATGCCGTGGCGGAGTCGGCCCGAAACGTCGCGGTCATGGGCGCGACACCCCTCGGCATCACGAACTGCATGAACTTCGGGAACCCGGAGCGGCCCGAGGTCATGTGGCAGTTCGCGGAGTCGATCCAGGGAATGGCCGACGCGTGCCGCGCGTTCGGCACCCCGGTGACCGGCGGGAACGTGAGCTTCTACAACGAGTCGGGCCAATCGGCGATCTGGCCCACCCCGGTCGTGGGGATGCTCGGGCTGATCGAGGACTACCGCCTGCTGGTCCGTCCCGACTTCCCCGGTCCCGGTCTCCTGGTCTACCTGCTCGGGGAGACCTTCCCCGAGCTCGGCGGCTCCGAGTTCGCCGAGGTCGTGCTGGGCAAGGTCTCGGGGCGGCCGCCGGCGCTCGACTTCGCGCGCGAGGCCGCGCTCCACCGCACGCTGATCGATGGAGCGAGCCGGGACGTCCCGGCGTCGGCGCACGACTGTTCCGACGGCGGGCTGGCCGTGGCCCTGGCGGAGTCGGCCATGGCCGGAGCCACCGGGTTCGCGGTGTCGCTCCCCGGCGACGTGCCCTGGTACGTCACCTTGTTCTCCGAGTCGGCCTCGCGCGCCGTCGTATCGGTGACCCCGGGCAGAGCCGAGGCGCTGGAGGAGCTGGCGGGGGCGCACGATGTGCCCTGCTCGCGGCTCGGAGAGACCGGCGGCCCCCGGATGGTGTTCGATACGCTGTTCGAGACGACCGTGGAGGAAGCCCGCGCCGCGTACGAGGGTGCGATCCCCACGCTCCTGGCCGGATAGGCTCGGGCGGAGCGGATCCTAGACTTCCATCGCGGAGCCCGAAGGAGGTCCCATGGAAGCCGTCGAGTCGGCAGTCAGCCGGGAGGAGTTCCAGCTCGCCGCGCGCAACCACGGCATGCCGCTGGAGGCGCTGCGCTATCCCATCACCCCGGCGGGCCTGCACTACCTGCTGATCCACTACGACATCCCCGTGGTCGATTCGGTGACCTGGCGCCTGGAGGTCGGCGGCAACGTCCGCACGCCGCTCGCGCTGTCCCTGGACGACGTTCGGGCGCGGCCGCGGGTCTCGCTCGCCGTCACCCTCGAGTGCGCCGGCAACGGCCGGGCCCTCCTCGAGCCCCGGCCCATCAGCCAGCCCTGGCTGGTCGAGGCGGTGGGGAACGCCGAGTGGACGGGCACGCCGCTCCGAGGTGTGCTGGAGGGAGCCGGTGTCGGGGACAGGTCGGTGGAGGTCCTGTTCACCGGGTTGGATCGCGGGGTGGAGGGCGACGTCGAACAGGACTTCGAGCGCAGCCTGCCGTTCGACGAGGCCATGCGCGAGGAGGTCCTTCTCGCCTACGAGATGAACGGTCAACCGCTGCCCCCTCAGCACGGGTTCCCGCTGCGGCTGATCGTGCCGGGGTGGTACGGCATGACCCACGTGAAGTGGTTGAAGCGGATCACGGTGCTCACGCAGCCGTTCGACGGCTACCAGCAGGCCCGCTCGTACCGCCTGCGGCGGGACGAGGAGGAGCCGGGGGAGCCCGTCACCAGGATGCCGCCGCGGAGCCTCATGGTTCCGCCCGGCATCCCGGACTTCCTCACCCGCAAGCGGTTCCTCGAGTCGGGGCCGTGCGTCCTGTCGGGTCGGGCGTGGTCGGGCGGCGGCGAGGTCGTCCGGGTCGAGGTGAGCCCCGACGGCGGGCGGACATGGAGCGACGCGGGGCTCGAGCAACCCCTCTCTCCGTTCGGGTGGCGTGGCTGGAACTTCGAATGGGACGCCCAACCCGGCGAGCACGAACTGTCCTCCCGAGCCACCGACGCTACCGGAGCGAGCCAGCCTCTCGAGCCCGCCTGGAACCTCGGCGGCTACGCGAACAACGCCGCCCAGCGCATCTCCGTCGTCGTGCGATGACTGCCCGGGGGCGGGTGTTACCATCCCGCCAGGTGGGAGCGGAGAGCCCGAAGGAGGAGTGCGGCCTCTTCGGCGTATGGGCGCCGGGGGAGGAGGTCGCCAGGCTCACCTACTTCGGCCTCTTCGCCCAGCAGCACCGGGGCCAGGAGTCGGCCGGGATGGCCGTCTCCGACGGCCAGCACCTCCTGGTCTACAAGGAGCTCGGGCTGGTCTCCCAGGTGTTCAACGAGGCCACGCTGGCAACCCTCCAGGGCGATCTGGGGATCGGTCACACCCGGTACTCGACGACCGGCTCCACGACCTGGGAGAACGCGCAGCCCGCCTTCAAGACCGACGGCCACCGCTCGCTGGCCCTCGGCCACAACGGGAATCTGGTGAACACGGCCGAGCTGGCCGAGGGGGCGGCCAGGACCGGGCCGGCCACCACCGACTCCGACCTGGTGGCCACCATCCTGGCCGGGCGCCTGGACGCCGGCTTGTGGGAGGCCTGCATGGAGGTCCTGCCCACGCTGGAGGGCGCGTTCTGCTTCGTGCTGATGGACGAGCGGAGCGTCTACGCGGCCAGGGACCCGTACGGCCTGCGGCCGCTCTCGATCGGCCGGCTTGCGAACGGGTTCTGCGTCGCGTCGGAAACCTGCGCGCTCGACATCGTGGGCGCGACGTTCCTGCGGGAAGTGGAGCCCGGCGAGCTGATCCGGATCGACGACCGCGGGCTGCGATCCGAGCGGTTCGCCGAGAGCCGCCGAAGCGCGCTCTGCATCTTCGAGTTCGTGTACCTGGCCCGAGCGGACTCCCGGATGCGCGGCACGACGGTCTACGAGGTCCGCCGGGAGCTGGGCCGTCGCCTGGCCAAGGAAGCCCCGGCCGACGCCGACATGGTGATCCCCGTTCCCGACACCGGGCACTCCGCGGCGCAGGGCTACTCGGAGGTATCGGGCATCCCGTACGGCGAGGGGCTGATGAAGAACCGCTACGTGGGCCGGACCTTCATCGAGCCGTCGCCGTCGCTCCGCGAGCGCGGCGTGAAGCTGAAGCTGAACCCCGTGCCGGACGCCATCCGGGGCAAGCGGCTGGTGGTGATCGACGACTCGATCGTGCGGGGCACGACGACCCGGCAGATCGTCCAGGCCCTCCGGGAGGCCGGAGCCAGCGAGGTGCACACCCGCATCACGTGCCCTCCGATCAGTTGGCCGTGCTTCTACGGCATCGACATGTCCACCCGCGGAGAGCTCGTGGCCGCAGACCTGTCGGTGGAGGAGATCCGCCAGTTCGTGGGGGCCGACTCGCTCGGCTACCTCTCGCTGGAGGGCATGGTCGAAGCCACCGGCTCGCCGAAGGAGGACTTCTGCCGCGCGTGCTTCGACGGCGAATACCCCATCCCCATCCCCGAGGGCGCCGGCAAGTTCCTGCTGGAGCAGCCCACGAAGTCGTGACCGACGCGTACCGCCGGGCCGGCGTGGACGTGGAGGCCGCCGCCCGGGCCGTCGATCTCATCCGGGACCTGGCCGCAGGCGCCACCCGAGCCGAGGTGGTCGAGGGGATCGGCGGGTTCGCCGGGCTGTTCCGGATCGGGGAGGGGCGATACCTGGCCGCTGCCGCCGACGGCGTGGGGACGAAGCTGGAGGTGGCCCGGATGGCGGGGCGACTCTCGACCGTGGGCATCGACCTCGTGGCCATGTGCGCCGACGACGTCGTGTGCACGGGGGCGGAGCCGCTGTTCTTCCTGGACTACCTGGCGGTGGCTCGTGTCGTCCCGGAGGAGGTGGCGGCCATCGTCGAGGGGATCGCCGAGGGCTGCCGCCGGGTGGGCTGCGCTCTCCTCGGCGGGGAGACGGCCGAGCACCCCGGCGTGATGGCAAAGGGTCAGTTCGACCTGGTCGGGTTCTGTGTGGGCGTGGTGGACGAGGACGCGCTCCTCGGGCCGCACCGGGTCCGGGAGGGGGACGTGCTCGTGGGCCTGGCGTCGAGCGGTCTGCATTCGAACGGGTTCAGCATGGTTCGAGCGGCTCTGCTCGCCGACGGCGACCACGTCCTTCCAGCCGTGCCGGAGGGCTTCCAGCGCTCCCTCGCCGACGAGTTGCTCGAGCCGACGGCGATCTACGCGCCGCTCGTCCTGTCGCTGGCCGCCGACGGGCTGGTGAGCTCGGCCGCGCACGTCACCGGGGGTGGACTCCTCGCGAACGTCCCCCGGGCGCTGCCGGAGGGCTTGGCCGCCGAGATCGAACCGGGCTCGTGGCCCGTGCCGCCGATCTTCGACCTGGTCCGCGAGGCCGCCGGCGCGACCAAGGACGACATGCTCGCCACCTTCAACATGGGGATCGGGATGGCGCTCGTCGCGCCCGCCGGCCGGGCGGACGACGTCATCGCGCGGGTTGCGCGCGCGGGGACCTCCGCCTACCGGTTCGGCCGCGTGGTGCCCGGTGCCGGGGTGTCGTTTCGAGGCTGAACGCTAGCCAGGAATGACTAGGATCACCGATCCGGGGGTTACTCTGAGCGGTACGAGAAAACGGCAGAGCGGCCGATTCCGGGCCTCTGAGGGTTCGGCATACGCTGGTGGCCGAGTATGGACACCGAGGGTCAGACCAGCGTGCTCGTCGTCGACGACGAGCCACAGGCCGTCTGGATGCTCCAGTTCAGCCTGGAGGCCGAGGGCTTCCAGACGTTCGCCGCGCGCGACGGACGCGCCGCCCTCGACGGGCTGAAGGAGCACCGTCCCAAGCTCGTGCTCCTCGACATCATGATGCCGGTCATGGACGGCTGGACCGTCCTGGAGAAGATCCAGGACCTCCCCGACGAGGATCGACCCCGGGTGGTGGTCGTCTCGGCCCGAGCCAGCCTCCGGGACCGGGTCAAGGCCGCCGAGCTGGGGGCCGACGCGTTCGTGGCCAAGCCCTTCAACGTGGACGACCTGCTGGGCGTCCTCCACCGGCTGGAGCAGGCGAGCTAGCCCGCCGAGGGCCGCCTCAGCGCGCGAAGCGCTGATGGTCCTTCGGCACCACCGTCGTGCCGACCGCCCTGCACGTGAGGATGGGCTCGTCCAGGAACTCGGCCGCGGCCTCCGAGATGTCCGGGCGGGCACCGCCCACCTTCCACACCTCGAACTCGCACTTCCGCGACGTGTTCCCCACCGAGACGATCCGGCCCCGGGCCTCGACCCAGTCGCCCGCGTACAGGGGGTGCAGGAACTCCACAGACTCGTACGCCCGGAACAGGCCCTCGTCGCCGTCGTGCTTCATGGCGAGCTCGGTGATGAGGTCGCCGATGATCTCCAGCTGCTTCGCGCCGGCCACCAGGTTGCCACCGTAGTGCGCGTCCTCGCTGCCGAGCCGGCGGCGGATGTACCCGGTGGGCAGTTCCTCGGCCATGCGGACGACCCTCCTCCGCGCTACGCGGGCACGACCTTCCCGAACCGCACGCCGCGGCGGGGGACCCGGGCCAGCTCACCGTCCTTGGTGCGGACCAGGTAGGTCTCGGCCCCCTGATCGTAGGCCTCGAGGAGGCCCACGGCCTCCCCGATGTACCCGTTGGGCAGCTCGAACTGGAACGAGACGCGCCGGCCGATGTCGTCCGGCGTGACGAGGTTCTGGCCCTTCACGCCGCGGAGGATACCGAAAGTTCCGCTATCGCTCGACCCGGGACACGGTGCCCTTGGGCGGCTCGGGGAAGGCATGGGGGTGGGCGGCCCATGCCAAGATCTCCAGCCCGTCCACGATCCGAGGTCCCGGGCGGGAGAAATAGGAGGTCGCGTCCACGGCGAACACCGTGCCCTCGCGGGCGGCCGGCGTCTCGACGAACTCGGCGTTCTGGTACAGGAGCGGGGCCTCCTGTTCGGCCTCCTCCAGGTAGTAGCCGCACGGCATGAACACCACGGCCTCGGGG
>DASWJF010000082.1:0-2007 GCA_036397275.1 Actinomycetota bacterium | reverse complement strand
CGGCATGGACGCCGTCCGGGCCCACGAGGAGGAGATCACGGCGTACGCGATCGACCGCCTGCTCGATGCCGGAGCCACGGTCTTCGGGCCGAAGGACGTGAGCGTCCGGGGCGGGGCGGTGTCGTTCTGGTACAAGGACGTCCACCCCCACGACCTGGCCACCATCCTGAACGAGGAGGGAGTCGCGGTCCGGGCCGGCCACCACTGCAACCAGCTGGTGATGCGGAGGCTGGGGGTTCCCGCGACGACGCGGGCGTCGTTCTACGTGTACAACACGAACGAGGAGGTCGACGTCCTCATCGCCGCCCTAGCCAGGGCGGAAGAGGTGTTCGGCTTCTAGCGTTGGTAGCGTGGGCCGGGCCGATCAAGGCCCGCCGGAGGGAGAAGCGTGGCGCTCGACGACATCTACAAGGAAGTCATCCTCGATCACTACAAGAACCCCCGGAACAAGCACGAGATGCCGGAGGCCGAGCTCTCGTGCTCCCGGAACAACCCTCTCTGCGGTGACGAGATCACCGTGTTCGTCCACGAGGACGACGGCAAGGTGGCGGCGATCTCGTTCGTGGGGCAGGGGTGCTCGATCTCCCAGAGCTCGGCATCCATGATGACCGAGGCGGTGACGGGAAAGACCGTGGACGAGGCTGGGAGCCTGATCAAGGACTTCCGGGGGATGATGGCCGGCGAGGCCGAGCTCGAGGAGGACGAGTTCGGCGAGCTCGTTGCCCTGAAGGGCGTGGTGAAGTACCCGATCCGGGTGAAGTGCGCCGTGCTGGCGTGGGACGTCCTCCAGGACGCGCTGGCCGGCGGCGACGGCGAGGCTGCGGGCTCCGCGCCGCACTAGACGACCCGGTCGCTGCGCTGGTCGGCCTTCCCCGGAGGGACGTCGAACCCGTACTAGGCTTCGGCCGTGAGTGTGGTGAGGTTCCCCATCCGGGCGTTCGCGGCCCTGGCCTTCGTGCTGGCGGTCGCCTTGGCCCTCGTGGGGACGGCCGTGGCCCAGTCGCCCGAGCGGATCCTCCGGTACGCGGTCGAGATCACCATCGAGCAGGACGCCTCGATCGTGGTGAGCGAGACGATCGACTACGACTTCGGATCGTCTGAGCGACACGGGATCTTCCGGGACATCCCCACCCGGCTCCAGTACGACGACACGTATGACCGGATCTACCCGCTCGAGGTCCTGTCGGTGTCCGGGTCGCCGGGGACGCCGGTGCAGTACGTGACCGAGGACGCCGACGGCGGCAAGACCCGCATCCGGATCGGCGACCCGGACCGGACCATTACCGGCGAGCACACCTACGTCATCGCGTACCGCATGAAAGGGGCCATGAACGGGTTCCCCGACCACGACGAGCTGTACTGGAACGCGATCGGGTCGGACTGGCCGGTCCCCATCGACCGGGCCACGGCGAGCGTGGCCGCGCCCGGGCCGATCGAGGGCATCGCGTGCTACGCGGGTCCGTTCGGGTCAAACCTGGCCTGCGAACGAAGCGGGGTACCCGGGCAGGTGGCGACGTTCGGACAGCGGTCACTCGACACGTACAACGCCTTCACGGTGGTCGTGGGCCTTCCCAAGGGCGTCGTCGCCGAACCGAAGCCGATCCTGGAGGAGCGGCGGACGCTCCGGCGGGCGTTCTCCACCTCTCCGCCGGTCCTCGGCGCGCTCGTCGTGCTCCTCCTCGCGGTGGTCGGGGGCTTCGGCAGGTTGGCCTGGCGAACGGGCCGGGACCGACGGTTCGTCGGGTCACAGGTGGACGTGGTGATGGGTGCGCCCCAGGGGACGCCCGAGCAAGCGGTCCCCGCGTTCGAAGGGGACGCGTCCGGACCGGTCGAGTTCGCGCCGCCCGACGGCGTCCGCCCGGGTCAGATCGGGACGCTGCTGGACGAGACGGCGAACCCTCTCGACGTCACGGCGACCGTCATCGACCTTGCCGTCCGCAAGTACCTGGTGATCGAGGAGATCCCGAAGAAGGGGTGGTTCGGCAAGCCGGACTGGAAGCTCACGAA
>DASWJF010000081.1:0-1789 GCA_036397275.1 Actinomycetota bacterium | reverse complement strand
GGCTGCCCGGCGCGGAGGCGAGCTCCAAGGGGTCGCCGCCGTCTCCACCGAGGACGTGTGGGCGGTGGGCTCGAGCCCGGGGAGCGAGGAGGGTGCCACCCGCGCCTTGGTCCAGCGATTCGACGGCAAGGCGTGGGCCATCGTCCCGGGACCAGGGGGGCCGGGCTCGGAGGGGTCGGGCGTGCCGGGCTCGGAGGCCCTCACCGCCGCCGCGGCCCTCCCCGACGGCACCATGTGGGCCGTGGGCTATCGCGACACCGCGAGGCGGCGCGCCACGCTCGTCGTCCGTGGATCCGTGACCTGCACCTGACAGGAGGACGCGACCGGCCGCGCTTCGAGCGGTCAGCTCGCCCGGAAGGTACGCATGACCTGCCGGCACCCCGCGCGGATGTCGCGGGCGTGGTCCGGCGTGAACTGGCATTCCAGGAAGTACTGGGTCGTTCCGCGGAAGAGCGCGACGCCCGTCACGGTGAGCGGCTGCCCTCCATACGACCCTTCCACCCGGAGGCGGAACCCCGAAAGCCCTCCGATCTCCACCCGAGTGGGCCCGCCGGTGACCCTCCCGGAGACGGCCGCCGCAAGCTGGTCCGCCACCTGCGACACCTCTCGCTCGAACCGGTCGACGTTGGAGTCGTCCACGGGTTGTCTCAGCAGGTACCCCTGCAGCTCCACGTTGTTCAGGGGATCCAGTCCCACGACGTCCGCGAACTCGAGGTTCCCTGTGCTCGAGATCTCGACATCGTCGATCTCCGACCACGAGCTCGGGTAGGTGAACTCGACCCCGTGACAGTCGTACGTGCCGCCTCCGATGTCGCAGCGGCCACGGATCGCGACGAACGCGTAGGCCCCGGCGAGGACGAGCGCCAAGCCGAGAGCCACCACGACGACGGGCCGCCACGAACGGCGCCGTCTGGACGGCTCGTGCCCGGCCGTGTCGCCCCGGGCTGCGGGTACCTTCGCCTCCCGGTCGGGCGCGCGAGCGACGACAACGGTCTCGGCGATCCGGTCGCCGAATCGTTGGTGCATGGGTGACCTGGAAGCCGCGATGGCCCCGAGGAGGTAGGGCAGGAAGTAGGGGAAGGCATCCAGGAACCTGAGCAGGTTGCGCATGAGTGCGGCCTCGAGCGACACCGGCGAACCGCCCTCCGTGACGACGCGCAGCCGCGTGATCCGCTTGCCCAACGAGGCGCCGAACTTCCCCTCCATCAGCGTCATGTAGATGAGCCACGCGACCGCCGCGACGACGAGCGGCAGCCCGGTGATCTGGAAGCCGAACGTTCCGTTCGACGCCTGGACCCCGCCCTGGACCGCAGCGAGGGGGATGACGATGACCAGCGAGACCAGGGCGTCGATGGCCAGGGCCAGCCCGCGCACGCCGAGGCCCGCGTACGCGGGGGCGAGGACGGGCGGCGGAGGGGTGAACTCGAGGCGAGGCGGGGCGGCCATCCCGGCGAGAGCGCCCGGCCGGTCCTGCATCTGGTTGGCGTCCGTTGAACCCATCCCCGTTTTCAGCGACGGTGCGACGTCGCTCGTCGAGACTGCCTCTCAGCAATCGGGACCCGAAGCCGGGACCTTTAGACCGTGGCCGGTTCGGCTACGTCCCGTCCAAGCAGCCCGCGACCTGCTCAGGCAGGCCCGGGATGGTGAGGCCCCCGCCGCCCTTCACGAAGTCGTATGGGATCCCCCGCCAGTCGCCCGGGAGCCCGGGGTAGGTCTTCGGCGACGTGTCGGCGCTGTCGAACTGGAACCCGATCCAGTCCGGCGACCGGAACCCCCGCGTGCGGTAGGG